>CALAVG010000233.1 GCA_937892275.1 uncultured Methanomicrobiales archaeon
GGTCGTGTGGTTGATGGTGTAGAGGTTGGACTGCCAATACCATGTCCCCGTTCCGCTTATGATGTCCGCTGCAACCGTATCCTTCCCGGTGTCCGTACCCGCGAGGACCACATTGGCCGCAGTCGTATCGTACTCTCCGAGATCGTAACGGGTCCTGCCCTGTTCGGTGAACACGAGATATACATGGCCGTCCTCCCAATCTATCGCCATACCCTTGACTGGCATGTTGCCCTCGTTGGTGACGGTTATAATGTTGGTCGTAGGAGGGACGTTCGGGTCGGTGGAGGGGATGGTCTCCGTCTCGTAGGTGTAGTAGGTGAACGTGATGTTCCCGTCTGCCACGGGCATGTACTGTCCGTTGATCGTCAGCGAGTCCCCATAACTGACTACTCCGTTGATGAGCATACGGATGGCGGTCGTAGGCACTCCCGTGTTGCCCGTTGCACTGTCGTAGGTGAAGTAGTCGGGGAAATAGTATCCGAGGTAGATGGTGGGATCACCCCATAATCTGCCCATCGGGTCGGTCTGCACGCTGGTCTCAAGAACGAACGCCTTGGTCCCCCCGGCCTTTTCAACGGAGATCCCCTGGACGTAGGATACGTCGGGGATGCCGTTCAGTCCGATTGAGATCGGATACTGGTAAGGACGGAGGGTCCAGTTGCCCGTTCCCCTCTCGTCCTCGTCGATGGATCCCCACACGATGCCCTGCGCATAGTATGTGCCGTTCTGGAAGTCCAGCGTCACCCGTGCCATCGAGTAGGGGATGGATGTAGGAACGGTAAGAGTGAAACTGCCTTGGGTCACGTTGCCGTCCGTGTCCTTGTAGAACGCTTTGTCGGACGATATGGTTGTCCCCGGCTCGGTCAGGAGGACTATTGCACCGTTGTTGTATGGGGTCGTAACGGTCTTGCCGCCCACGGTACTATCCATGTAATTGGACCATTTCGCAGTGACACCATCTGCGACTGTAATGAATTTAGTACCGTCGATATATTCGTACTGTACCTCGATCTCCGTTGCATTGATTGTTGCAGCTTGCTTGAACCCGTATGCGAACATGAATAGCTCGTCGATACCGTATCCCGGTTTAGTCATGTCGGCCTCATAATACAACCCGTTCTCGGACAATACTCCCGGATACCACTTCTCGTCATCCTTGACATAAACAAGATGGTCATACCCTATCGAGGATATGTTGGTACGGCACGTTCCCGATACATCATCCCCTAAATCTCCGTCCCATGTCCGTGTACCATGATAGAACGTTGTAGGCATCGCATATTTCAGTCCGGCTATGGATATGAAGGTCCCGTCCTGGATGGATGCCGTCTGCGGGAAATACATGGACAACGGATATACGGTGTATGCGCCGTATTCGGTAGTCAGATGGCGGCCGTCCACTACAAGGTAATTGGAGATGGAGGTCGTGCGCGTGGAAGGCGCGCCCTGGGCATACTGCTGATCCAATCCCCCTCCGTAATATTCTTTAGGTGATACGGGGTTCGATGAGATACCATTGACGATCTCGCCATCATCTAACGAGATATTCTGTCCTCTATATCCTTCGTGGGATAACATGTCCACACGGATGGTCTGATGCGCGCCCAATGACACATTAATCTGTAAATCGAAAAATCCTTCCGATCCGATACGGATTGTCCTCGACTGTTGATTGTCCAGCGCGGATAATGTCGTGATCTCCTGCTGGAAATATCCCTCTGATGAGTCTCTAACGTGGACCTCGTAGGTAAACATGTGGATCGGTTCTGCAACGGATGTGTCGATATGCAGAACGCATATTATGAACGATTCACCTTCGCGGAAATCCTTGGTGACTCCGATCTGTCCTCTTCCTGTGGTCTCTAACGTGATGTCGTTGTACTCGATACTGTTAGG
>CALAVG010000234.1 GCA_937892275.1 uncultured Methanomicrobiales archaeon
CGGGGATGGGATCGGCTACGTGGTGCCGGGCGAAATCGATCTGGATAACGCCGACGGGCTCGTTTGCTTCAAGTTCAGGGTCCGGGAACCTTCCAAAAACGTCTTCATCGTCTACGAAAAAGACGGGATTCCGTTCAAGAAGAGCTTCAAACCCCTCATCATCCCGAGCGAGATGGAAATACAGAAATTGCCCAAATCCCTGATCAAGGGGAACGAGGGGACCATAACCGTGTCCCTATTGGCGAAGGAGGCTTGATGATGGAAAAGAAGGAATTCATTTGCATTCGTTGCCCGCGTGGGTGCCACCTCGTGGTGGACGGGAACCTCAACGTCAGCGGCAACACCCTGACCGTCACTTACGGAAGCGGAGAGATCAAGAACCTCGTCGCAGAGTACACCACCCCCGCCACCGACAAGTACACATGGGGATTCGACAGTTGGGACATCGATGGAACCTCGCTCACCGGCGACATGGACGCCACCGTCGTCTTCACAAGGACCGTCAACACCTATGCAGTGACCATACAGGTCTCCGACGCACAGGACAGCGGTTACGGAACGATCAACGCCCAGACCACCATCACCACCCAACCCATCGAGTACGACACCGTATTCACCATCGAAGGCAACGTACTGACCCTTGCAGGTGTCACATACACCGCAACGGAGTACACCGACACCGACGAGTTCGACTACGCCTTCTACGGATGGACCGTATCCTCCTATGGACAGGACGAATTCTACACCGGAAAGGACACTGTCATCACCGCATCCTTCACGAGAGCGGTGAAGCAGTACGACATCACCATCGGAATCAACGAGAACTACGGAACCCTCTCCTACGGAGGACAGACGGGACTCACCGAGGTCACAGTCAGCGGAATCCATTACGGTTCTGCCATCTCGACCGACGGAATGACCCTGACCATCACCGATTCGGAGACCTCCGTGCAGCACGCTGTCACCGCAGTGCCCGCCACCGCCACCGAGATGTACACCTACACCTTCGGAAGCTGGTCCGCACCCGCGACCACCACCACTGATGCGACCGAGATCACTGCGGGCTTCTTGCGCGCGTACACGGAATATTCAATCAATGTAGGAGTAAGCGACAATACGTTCGGTACTGTCGCACCCGCACAGTTGTCGAATGTTCCCTATGGATCCCAGATATCCATCGACGGTAACGTGCTCACGGTTGTATCCAGCAACGATGCGTCCGTATCATGGACCGTAACGGCGACCGCTAACGACGGACTCCCCGAATACGACTTCGCATTCGTCGACTGGACCGCACCCTCCGCTACCACCACCGCAGCGACATCCATCACCGCCAACTTCCAGAGCACCGAGCACCTCTACAACGTGACCGTACAGGTCGACGAGAACGACACCGCATACGGCAAGATCAGCAACGGAACCACCGAGGCGACCTCTTTCACCGTACAGGTGCCCTACGACACCGTCCTGACCATCGCGAACGATGTGCTCACAGTAGGAAACGCGGGAACATTCACACCCGTACCCACAGCGAACGGTACCGAGATCGGTTACAGGTTCGTCGCGTGGGATGCACAGAGCGGATCCACCACCGGAGCTGGCCTTACTGTTACCGCCACCTTCGAGGACTACTATGTGCCCTACGATGTGACCCTGACCGTCGTCGGACAGGGATACGGAACCGTGACCACCGTCGGTTCCCTCCAGAACATCCCCTACGGATCCGCGATTGCGATCGATGCCAACGGAGTCCTGACCATCACGGACAGGACTACCGGAACCGTTGCAGCCACCCTGACCCCCGCCACCGCACAGGATGACGCGCAGTACGACTACCAGTTCGCCGGCTGGAACGTGCAGGACGGAGATACCACGACCGATGCCACCGTCATCACCGCCACCTTCTCCTACGAGATCAACCAGTACGAGGTCGTCTTCTACGACGAGAACGGAACCACCATCCTCGACCAGCAGACCCTCGACTACGGAGCAACCCCCGTATACGCAGGCGATGAGCCCACCAAGGCATCCACCGCACAGTACGACTACGAGTTCGCCGGCTGGAACCCTGAGATCCATGAGGTACAAGGTGCCCAGACCTACACCGCAGTCTACACCCCCGTACTCAGGAGCTACACCGTCACAGTGACCATCGATTCCAATGATACCGCATACGGTAAGATCGACGGAGGAATCGCAGACGTCGTCCTCAACAACGTGGACTACGGAACCGCCATCGTGATCAACGGACAGAACGTGACCATCGGAGCGACCACTGTCGCAGCTACTGCCAACATTGCGGATGCTCAATACACCTACGCCTTCGATGCATTCGCTGTATCAGAGACACAGGGGCAGAGCGCACAGGTTCAGGGAGATGTCACCATCACCGTGACCTTCACCGCTACCATCAACAGCTATGAAATCACCTTCGTGAACTACGATGGAACCACCATCCTCGACCAGCAGACCCTCGACTACGGAGCCACCCCCGTCTACGGCGGAGAGACCCCCGTAAGGCCCGCAGATGCCCAATA
>CALAVG010000235.1 GCA_937892275.1 uncultured Methanomicrobiales archaeon
CAGTGGACATGGTGATTCCCGATACCGAGCTGGAAGCGATGCTCCAGGTGGTGCCGGAGGTGGTGTTGGTTCCGGTCAGGGAGATGTCCTTGGCGGTTCCCTGTGCGGTGTACTGGGTGCCGATGGCGTTGAGGCTCATGGCGGAAGCAACCACGATGTTGAACGAACCCGAGAATGTCTGGGTGGGGTCGGTGGCGATGGATCCGGTGACCTTGACGTTGTAGGTCTTGGCCTGAGCGGATGAGCTGACGGTTCCCGTGACCTTACCGTTGGTGGCGTTCACGGACAGTCTAGAGGGAAGTCCGGTGGCGGTGTAGGTGACCGTCTTGCCGTCGATACTCGCTCCGTTGATGGTGGGAACTGCATTGACGGATCCGCCCTGGTAGGTGCTGACATCGGAGAATGAGATGGTGGGTACGATGACCTTGACGGTGATCGTGGCGGTGGCGGTCTGGCTGACTCCCGAGGTGGTGGTGGCCTTGACCTTCACGTAGACGGTGGAAGCGGAGGTGTTGTCCGCGACGGAAATGGAAACGGTCTTGTTCGCAACCGAGGCGGTGACTCCGCCGGCGGTAGAGGAAGACGAGAACGTTCCTGGAGTGGTCGATGTGCTGGCATTGACGGTCAGGGAGACCCTGGACGCGTCGATGTTGAATGTCGGTGTCCATGTGTACGTATCGCCCGGTCTGAGGTAGATCGTGCCGTCTCCCGTCGCCGCATCGGAATCTTCGGTGAAGACCATGGGCGACACGCAGACGGCCAGCATCAGAGCTACGGCGACAACGGAGAGGACTCCGATATGCTTGCTTTTGATGGCAGTCATGTTATCAAATCCTTCGGGTTCAGGTCCCCGCGACCCTCTGGATCATGTTCCTGTACGATGCGACGATGCCGTTGGCGTACCCCATCAGTGCGGAAGTCTCTCCGGGGACGTAGACGGTGGGAACACCGTTGCTGTCCCCGAATCCGGGCTTCATGAGATCGTCGGACGCGGTCTCGCAGTACAGATAATCCGGAGCAGGTTGGTCTCCCTGCCTTACCCCGACGGCCTCGTGCCCGTCGTAGTCCAGCAATACCGAGTCGTAGCCCATCGCACCCAGGATCGACATCAGAAGAACGGAGGTATCCTCGCAGTCACCTTTGTGGAAGAGTAACGTTTCACAGGGAGAAGCCCAGAACTCGTGGCATCCGTAAAGTGCCTGGTCGGAGGTGTAACGGATCGCGGACTGGACGAAGTACAGCGCGGCAGTGATCTTCAGGTAGTCGGAGTAACCCTCGGTCTTGGAGAGGATGTGTTCCGCGACCT
>CALAVG010000236.1 GCA_937892275.1 uncultured Methanomicrobiales archaeon
ATACCAAGCTACCCCACGGGCCCACAGATTCGGACAGATAATCCTCGGATATAATCTTAGCGGGCACCCAGCCCGATGGTCTCCTCGGCTATCTTGATGCATGCCAACAGGTCGTCTGCCGTGTTCCTCAATGAGCCTGCGTTCTCGGCCTTCATCCTGAAGATCAGTATGTTGTCCTGCTGCACGGTACTGACATAGCCTCCGTTGTCGGGGTCGAGGGCCTTCATCACGGTCTCGGCGGTCTTCGCATCGGGATATTTGAACCTGAGCTCTAAGGAATGCATCGGCAATCAATCACTATTCCGTATTAAGAATTGATGCCGGGAATCCCCGGCTGTAAGGTTTCAGCAGGCGAAGTACCCATGCGTCCTGAGCATACGCTTCTTAATGAGATGGCTTCCGAAGAAGTACACGCATGCTATGAACGGCATCCAGATCATCGCGGTCACTGCGATGTTATCGATGAATACATCCCTGAACAAATCCATCGGGAAGTCCGAGATGGCCTCCCAGAGTCCTCCGCTGAATGGCAGCAGCGTACCGACGGCCAATGCAAGCAAAGCCGATATGACCAGTGCTTTGCATGACCATGCCTGGAAGAACGGCAGCTTGTTCGTCCTGACGATGTGAATGGCCCATACCTGCATCCAATACTGCTCGATCACCCATATCGCCTGGAACCATGCCTCTACATTGGTTCCGCTGAGATCGGTCCTGTTCAGGATGAGATCCCCTATGCTTCCGTACGTTCCTGCTGCGAACAGGACATTGCCATCGGCGTCGAGCACATCGACCATGGTCATGGATCCGAATATGACGAAGATCATGAATCCCCAGGTCATCAGATCCGTGATGGGACACATCGGACCGTAATGGAACATGACCTCCCTGAGATTGATTGCATCCCATTTCCTCGGTTCCCTGACGAACTCGTCCTCCACCGTATCCCACGGGATGATGAGGCATGCAAAGTCGTTGATCAGGTTGAATATCAGGATCATAATCGCACCCATAGGCTCGAAGTTGAACAGCAGGGTGGCGATGATCAATGAGAACATGTATCCGAAGTTGATCGAACCGATCATCTTGACGTACTTTATGGAATTGACATAGACCTTCCTTCCCTCTATGGCCCCGTCCTTCAGGATGCCGAGGTCCTTCTCCAGAAGGATCATGCTGGCGGTCTCCTTCGCGATGTCGGTTCCGGTATCCACCGATATGCTGACATCGGCGTTCTTCATCGCCAATACATCGTTGATACCGTCTCCCATCAGTCCGGTGCAGTGACCATTCGCACGCAGCGCCAGGACGATACGGGACTTGTTGTCCGGGGTGAGCCTGACGAACACATCATTGGTCTCCACGACCTTCCTGAGGGTCTCGTCGCTCATCTCGTCGATCTGGGGTCCGGTGATGATGAACGATTCACCGGCCTCCGGTTCGAACTCCTCGATCGATGATACGTCCCTCTCCTTGACGGAACACTTGATGCCTATGGCCTCGCAGACGTAATGGGTGACGTATTCGTTGTCACCGGTGAGGACCTTGACCTTGATCCCGTACTCCGCAAGTTCCTTGATGGCCGACTTGGCCGTCCTCTTGACGGGATCGATGAACACTACGAAACCTGCGAATGTCTGATCGGTCTCGTCGGATGGACTGAATTCCGTCTGTCCGACGGGGAAGTACTTGTGGGTAACGCCGAGCACGCGCATTCCCTTCTTGCTGTACCACTCCACCAGTCCGAGGATCCTGTGGACCGCCTCTTCATCCAAGTCGCAGATGTTCCCGTTCTCGTCGAGGTATCTCGAGGATATCGAGAGGATCTCGGGAACGGCACCCTTGGTGACCATGAGGTTGACGTCCTCCTTCTTGTTGACGATGACAGTTGCCCTCCTCCTGATGAAGTCGAACGGGATGTCGCCGACCCAGCCGTAGTCGTCGAGTTCCTCCATGAGGTACTCGTTCTCAGCATGCTCCTGGATGGCCCAGTCGATCTGGTTCGTGGCGGACGTCAGCTTAGTACTGTTCAGGCTTACCAGCCTCTCCACGAGTTCGCTGTGCACACCGTAGATATCGTTGTTGGCCTCAACGGAGATCCTGTTCTCCGTGAGGGTACCGGTCTTATCGGAACAGAGGACATCCATACCTCCGAAGTTCTGGATGGCGTTGACGTCCTTGACGATCACACGTTTCTTCGACATGTCTATGGAACCCTTGGCAAGGTTAGTCGACACTATAGTGGCGAGCATCTCGGGCATCAGTCCGATGGCCAGGGTTATTGCGAAGATGACGGCCTCGAGGATATCCTCCATGAGGAACTCGCCGGCGTTGAAGTACGACTTCAGCACCATGATTATGAACACCGGGGGAACGGTGTAGACCATCAGCTTCAGAAGGACGGCTACTATAGCGCTGCTTCCCTTGTCGTACGTGGTCTTGGACTTCTTGGTGGAGAGCTTCTCCGCCATGGATCCGATGACCGTGTCGTCACCGACTGCGATGACCACGGCCTCCGCCGATCCTTCCATAACATTAGTGCCCATGAATGCCATGTTGTTGCAATCCAGGATGCTTCCGTCGCATTTCACCGGTTCAGAATACTTGGTGGCCGCCTCCGACTCCCCGGTAAGAGCGGATTGGTCGACCTTGAAATGATTTGATTTGATGATCCTGACGTCTGCAGGTATCACGTCCCCGGTGTCAAGTATCAATATATCGCCCACCACAAGGTCCACGGAGTCCACTTCGGTCTCCACGCCCTCACGGCGCACGGTTATGATCGTGGTGACCATGTTCACCAGTTTGGCCGCCGCCTTTCCGCTGCGCGACTCCTGGATGAACGTCATGGTACCGCTGACAAGGATCAGTGTGGTGAGTATGACGAAATAGATGATGTCCGGATCCAATATCATCCAAAGTACGTCTATAACTGCAAGTGCAATGGTGAACACATTCACGAACGCGTGGTACAATCTCTTGAGGACCACATGAGTATTGTGGTTGGAGACAACGTTCTCACCATACCTGATACGGGATGTCGTTAGCTCCTCGTTGTAGTGCCCTTCTATCCTGCTGTTGTATTGATCCATGACGGCATCGGCTTCCATAGAGGCCGCTGCCTTCATTCTCTCTTCCGGAGTGAGAGAATCCGTTGACATAAAAGCGTGTTATCACTTTCTAGTCTTAAACATGTCCTTCTGGTTT
Organism: uncultured Methanomicrobiales archaeon; assembly: GCA_937892275.1. Classification (GTDB taxonomy): domain Archaea; phylum Thermoplasmatota; class Thermoplasmata; order Methanomassiliicoccales; family Methanomethylophilaceae; genus Methanoprimaticola. The sequence goes on from CALAVG010000236.1 coordinate 3,208, forward strand.
TTCCGCAATTTGTCCCTGAGGGGTACAGCGTGTCTCTGACGGGACATAGTTCATAGATTATTGACAAGTTCACTCGGATAGACCGTCGGAATCATGGGCCTGCATCTCGTACATCTCTATGATCTCCCCGACCGTCGTGCACTGCTCCGGGGACTTGTCATCCCTGACACGGCCGGTGAATCTTGGGAAACGGATACCAAGACCTGCGTCTTCCTTCAGAACGCCTTTGGCGGCGGTGTGTATAGGACTGAGGGTTATCTCCGCGGCGACAACTTCCAATACGACGGTGGGATCGAACCAAACATCAGGCACCATCTCCGCATCGACCATCTTCGGTTTGCTCTCGGACAAGCCTGCATTCAGGAGTTCCGGCATGGAATCGAGGAAAGCATCGTCGAACCCGGTTCCGAGTTTACATACGGTCTCGAACCTTCCCGTATCCTCGTTGAATGCTGCCATGAGTAAGGCACCGTACTTACCTGCCCTCTTTCCCATGCCGTAGAACGCACCCACAACAGAAAGGTCGAATGAATCCGTGAGGGCCTGCTGATAGTCCTTCTTGTATTTGATCCAAAGAAATCCTCTGGATCCTGCTCTGTAGATGGATTCCGGTGCGACCGATTTCGCCATGATGCCCTCGCATCTCGCCGCTATGGCGGAAGCGAAGAAGTCCTCTCCCTCCTCCGGGCTGTTCACAAGCCTCATGGTGGTCATCTGGACCTTGTCCCCAATCTCGAAGGTGCTCTCCAATTCGGACCTCCTCTCGAGATACGGTACGTATGTCATGTCCTGACCGTCGCGGTACAGGATGTCGAACATGAAGATGCGGACGCTGACCTCCTTGACGGCCTCGTCCATGCCGTGCTTCTTCCTCCTGTGGGTGACCGCCTGGAATGGGAGCATGAATCCGGTCTCTGGATCGACTGCAACGCATTCCCCTTCGATGATCGCCTCGCCGAACTTGCAGCGCTCCCTAAGGGCCTCCGCGATGTCCGGGAAGTTCGATGTCAGGTCCTCCAGCCTTCTGGAGTAGAGCTTCACAGAATCCTTACCGATGTGGGCCTGCACCCTGATACCGTCGTACTTGTACTCTATGGCGCACTTGCCACCCATCTTGGCGACGACCTCTGATACGGAAGGGAGACGCTCCGCAAGCATGACCTTGATCGGGTTGCCGATGGTGACGTGGATGTTCTCTATGGCCCCCATTCCGCCGTTGGCGATGGTCTCGGCAACGAATCCGATATCGCATGTGATGTTGAACGCCCTCTCGATGGCGGGTCTGTCCTCTTTGGTGGCGAATGCTTCCGCCAAGGCATCCAGTATGGTCATGTCCCCGGCACCGACCCTCATCCTTCCCGTGACGATCCTGCAGAGGTATCTGGCCTCAACGGGGCCGGAATCGTGGAGCATGTTGGCCAGGAGCTTCATCTTCTTGTCCTGGGAATCCTTCCCTTCGGCATCCTGGATTGCTGTAAGACCTTTGTAGACCCTGTCTACGGTGAGTTCCTCGGCGAAGAGCGTCATCTGCTTCTTCTTGGAGATCAGCTTCTCTGCCACCTCCCCGGGATCCCCTGTCTTCACCCAGAGTTCCTCTGCCACGGATTCGGATGTACCCGAAGTGAAGGATATGGCCTTGAGGACCAGCCTGTCGGCCATTCCCAGTTCTTTGGCTATGAAATCAGGATGGAGCTTCCCCTGAGCGAGATATATGATCTTCCTGAGCTCGGACCTGTCGACCCCGCGTATGAAATCGGCGAGGATTGTGGTCATCTCTAGACGGCTGCCTGTGGACTCCAGTCTGTCGAAGATGTCTGCGAGTTCGGAATACAACATAGGGACATGATTGAGGGTCGCGGTAATAAGTTTACCTTCTTTGGTGCCAACCGTTTCCTAGTAACAACCACATTTCAGATTCATGGTCAGGAAGTCTAGTGTCCTCATTCTGGTAATTGCGGTCGTTGCATTGGGGTTGATGCCACTCTGCATACAGGAGGAGACCGATGCGTTGGAACCCATGGACTACAAGGTATCTACTCCCGGGTTCTTCCCTGAGGACGACATGATCGGCCTCACTATAGGCAACGGACACTCGAAGACCATAATGATCTACATCCAGAATTACACCGACCATGTCCTGGATATCGCATTCTACAGCCTAAAGGGCAGCGACGACATCTATGCGGACGATATACTCAATCTTACCCTCATGCCCGCCGGGGATGATGAGGGGAAGGATCTTGTCAAACAGCCGTTTACACTCAACGTGAAGGAGATCACGTCATCCAACAGCGATGTGCGTGTAGCCCTGGAGATATTCATAACGGACCTCTTCGACGATACCTACAGCATCCAAACGATAAAGTTCAACATCGATGTGGTATCGTCATTCGACACTTCAGGCAATTTCAACAAGTTCCTGGGATTCATCGACAACACCCTGCCGGGACCTTTCAATCAGCCTATCGTACCATTCTTCACGACACTGGTAGTGTTCTTCGTCACGGCTCTGTTGATCGTGAAACTGCTCGTACCGGTTCTATCCGACATGCTCAGCGACACCACCTCCGACAAGGATAGGAAAAGGTTCAGGACCCTGCTCACCCTCGGGATCGTCATCGCTGCCATCGCCCTGTTCATCGATCCGGGGCTGAAGATCCTGGGTGCCGATGTGAATTGGATATACATCGTCAACAAGATCGCCATGACCATACTCGTTATAGTCCTGGCCATCACCATTTGGAAGGTCTACATGATATTCATCGAGAGTACCTTGTCCAAGTTGGGCCGGATGGGGGACTCCAAGGTCGACATCTCGCTTTTGCCGCTCTTCGCTATGTTCGGCAAACTGATCCTGTGGGCAGGCGGTATCGCGGCCATACTCCACATCTTCGGCATGGATCTGTCAGGAATACTGATCAGCGCAGGTATCGTCACTCTCGGTATCACGTTGGGTGCACAAAGCGTCCTGTCCCAGTTCTTCAGCGGTATCATCCTCCTGCTGACCAGACCGTTCAGCAAAGGGGACTACGTCGTAATAGATGATGTGAACTACATCGTGAAGGACATCAAACTGATGTATACGGAACTCTTCGGTGACGAATTCGACCGTATAACCACCATGCCGAACAACGTGGTAGCTTCCGCAACGGTCGTCAACATGACCAAGAACGACAGAACGTTCAGACTCTACATATTCATCCAGATACCTTATGACATAGAGGTCGAGAAGGTCGAAAAGGTGCTGCTCGAGGTCGCGGAAGAGAGCGACCTCGTAATCCATGACAACACCAGGTACAAGAAGCCTGCAGTGAAACTCATAGAATTCCAGGATGCCTGCATACAACTCAGGCTGGACGTCACCATAAAGGACTACGCCAGCAAATCCACCGTGCAATCCAGCCTGAAGAAGGAGCTCTATGTGAGACTGGCCGAGAACGGTATCGAGATGCCTTACAACAGACTCGAGGTCAAAATACTGGATGATGTCGTAGACGAGAAGAGCACGGCCTGATCGGATAAGAGGAGAGGGCATCCGATTATGTCCTGATCCTCTCCTTTACGGCATCAATGAGTTCCTGCGGTATTCCGGAAACGTTGATCAGATAACCGGTCATGACCTCTTCCGGAACATAATCGTCGAAGTTCATCTTGGACCAGTCCATGGCCAGATAATTGTTGATGTACTCAGTATGCTTGTACAGATACAATACGCGGTCCACGTACAAGTGCGCAACCGCCTCGTATTCGATGGTTCCCTCCTCGACATGATAGTAATTGCACATCGATTCCATGAAATCCTCCCTGATCTCCTCATAAGTGGCTCCTGCAAGGGCCTCGACGATCGCACAGAAGGCTCCTGTACGACCCTTTCCGAACGTGCAGAACATACCTGCGCTCCCTTCCGTATCGAGCAGGGATTCGGATATTTACCACGTGAGACGGATGATATGATAAGTATCAATCCTGGGATCAGAATCCGTCCAGCCTCTTCTGGGAATTATCGGGAAGTATGGAGTGCCCACGGGAAAGTTCGTTGTTGAGCTTCTCCAGATTGTCCCTCATGGTCTGCTCCTTCCTCTTGCTGGATGCCTCTATGCCCTCATCCATGGTACCGGCCGCCATCAGGATGTAGACCTCACCGTCGTTCTTCCTTCCGGTACGGCCCCTTCTCTGGATGGTCCTGATCTCCGAAGGCACGGGTTCGTAGAATATGACGACGTTGGTGCTGGAGATATCCAATCCCTCCTCACCGACGGATGTTGCGACTATAACGTTGACCTCACCTGAGCGGAGACTGTCCAGGAGCTTCACCTGCTCCTTCTGGGACATCCCGTCCTTGGCCTGTCCGATGAGCTTGGCGACTTTGGCCCCGCTTATTGATGAGAGCTTCGAGACCATCATGTCGCATGTGTCGCGGTACTGCGTAAAGACCATGACCTTGGAGTCGGGATCGTCTATGAGCGTCTTGCTGACGATGGACATGGCCTTGGACACCTTGGGATGCTCCACATTGGTGGAATCCACGATTTTCCTCATGTCCTGGTATTCCGTGCGCCCGATCATCTGCTTGGCGCTGCGTCCTCCGCGTTCCTGCTCCGCCTCCTCCTCGAGCTTGTTAAGATAGAGTTTCAAAGGTGTGATACCCTGGGTCTCGGCCAGCATCATTGCGTGAAGGATCTTGATTCCTTTCGCGGTGAGGGATAATCCCTTGAAGACGGATGCCGTCTTCTCACCTGTGTTCAGTCTTGCCTGGAGCATCCTCTGGATGTCCAGGAAGTGACCTCTGGTGGGAGGTCTGGCAGGATTCATCAGTTTGAGGCTCGTGAGCTCCTTGACATAATGGCTGAGCTGCATCCTTAGGAGATGATCTATTGCGACCAGATCATCCGGGAGGTTCACCATAAGCTTGATGACATATGTGTCGTGCACATACGGGGCGACATCCCTGTCGTCCTCTGAACGGACGTCGACCCTGTTGATATGGAGGTTGATACAGACCTCCTTGATCTTGTTGATACTGGCACCTGGTGAAGCGGTCATGCCTATGCAGCGGATCCCTCTGTTGCAGAATTCCGCTACGGTAACGCTAGCGTAGTTCCCGACGCTCCTGTGCGCTTCGTCAAATATTATCAACGATACTTTGTCCAGACTGTAGCGCCCTTCGGTCAAATCATTGGCAACGGTCTGCGGGGTGGCGATGATCACATCGTTCTGGGAGAACATCTTGACCCTCTTCTCGGGGGAGACGTTCCCGCTTATGACGCATACATCATGACCGACCATGAGTTCCGAGAATGTACCGTGATGCTGCTCCAGCAGCGGTTTGGTCGGAGCAAGGATCAGTACCTTGCCCTTGTCCACGAAATCAGCCACCACACGTAAAGCGACGATCGTCTTCCCCAGACCCGTGGGTAGGATCAACAGGGTGTTGGACCTTATGCAGCCCTCGACCATGTTGGTCTGATAGCTGCGCTCCTCCACCTTGTCAACGGCGATGTTGGGATGGACGACGAAACTCATCACAGGTGCATGGATGAACGTTATCAAATATGTTTTGAGGGTGCGACAGGCACACTCACAATTCAGAATTCGATAAAGAAAAGGTTGAAGGGCCGTGAGGCCCAGGGATTGTTTAGTGGCATCCGCCGCCGCAGGAGGCGCATCCGTTGAAGTTCGGGTTGCGGATGGTGAGTCCAGTTCCGAAGTTGGGGTCGTCGATGAACTCGATGACGCACTCGTCCAGTTCCTTCTTGGTCTCATCATCGTAGTACATCTTGAAACCCTTCGCGGTCTCGTCGATGATGTCCCCCTCCGCGTCCTTCTCCTGGAAGGACATTCCGAACTGGGGTCCGGAGCAGGCGAATCCTGCTACGTAGATCTTGATGCCGTATCCCGTTTTCTGGTTCTTCTCGAGCAGATCGGTGATGAACTGCTCGGCCTCGGGTGTTATTGTCACCATTGTTATCACTCTCGTTTAACGGCGATTAGTATTTAAAGGAGTACTATCGAATCCTCAGCATTTCTAAAGATTAAGGCCGTTATCTTGACGGACATCCAGAGTTGGATGTATCCTCCGTCAATACTTGATGTCGTACGCATCGGCGAATGCCCTCAATGCGTAGGACTGCGAGCGGGTCATGGACATGAACGACCCAATCATGATCGTCTCGAGGACCTCGTCCTCCGTCGCACCTGCCTTAATGGCGTGATCGATCTGTACCCTGAGGCAGTGCTCCCCTCCCAGGGCAGCCGCTGCGGATACTGCCAGCAGATACTTGAACTTCCCCTGGATGGCACCGTTCTCGTTCTCGAGAATGCTCTTGCTGAAGTTCGCGGCCGGGACGAAGAGGTCCGGACGGACGCTGAGCACCTTGTTGGTGACCGGTATGAAACCGTAGAGTTCTTCTGTAGCCTTCAAAATCTTGTCCGTGATCGCACGGAGTTCGGGATCTTCCTGCATGTTCCGAGAATGCCCTGCCCACGCTTTATAAATTGCCGATTGGAAGGACGGTGTTGTCAAATTGACCCGCACTATCTCTTTTATTAACCGTACCCCGAAGGTGTCGTCTCTGCGTGGAATAACGCAGGATAATGAAAATGGACAAAGAAGGGATGCTACAGGCCCTGTTCTCCTCCGTAGGATCGGATTACGGCTTCGGGGAGGTGACCGCGGGATTCACTCCCGAGAAGGACATGAAGATCATATGGATGCGCGCATTCGGCTGGATCGATTTCTGGATCAGCGATTATCTGGAGGATGCCCCGGCCAATGTTCTGAAATCGGTCGCGGACACAATATTCGGCAGGATAAGCACACAGGACAGCATAGCATATTCGAAGCCTCTGGTGGATTATGTCACGAGCGACGAGTTCCTCACAAGGAACCGTCCGCTGTACCTGTCGAGGGTCAACGGGGTCAGCAAAGGGATGGAGGGCCGCCATGTGGACCTCTCGGATTCACATCACAGATTGGTCAAAAAAGGACTGATAGAGGATGATCCGAGCATAGTGGTAAGATGGGCGCCTATGATGGAAGGCTCGTATGCAGGGCACTCCAGCATACTGATGAGGACCGTCTGCGTCTCCCGCAGGCTGGACAACGTGTACGTTCCCGATGATGTCCTGGATTTCATCCTGTTCTCACAGATAGCCTTCGTGCAGGAGGATTTCAATCAGGATCCGACGAAGAACATACTCCTGGCGAAGGAGACTCTTAAGGAATATCCGGAATATGACAGGCTCATGAAGAATGTGACCGGAATGGGTCTGAGGCTGTGGAGGGAGGTGTCCCCCGCGGACTAACACACTCTTTCATGGTTACGACGGTGACGCCGATCTCGGAGCACTGACTTATCCGGGGGGTATGTGTCGGACCCTACGTTGACCCCCAGTCATCGCTGTGACGACGCGTCACCAACTCCTGCGGGAGCCCAACAAAGTTGGGATAGGGCCACTGTACGCCGTCCCGTGCACATGGCGTTCATGGATCGCGCCCTTTCGCCGGTACGACGATTCGTATTCTGAATGGTCGTATTTAAAAAGGGGCCATAAGGCCCCTGATTCCGTTTTTACGTTGGATCCTGTGATACATTCTTATCCAATGAGGATAAACGGTGCTCAAGATGAACCATCTGGAGATCGACCTGGACAAATGCATCGGATGCGGCAAGTGCGCCAAGATGTGCATGAAGGACAACATAGTCGTAGAGGACCGCAAGGCGAAGGAGACCGGCAACGGATGCCTCGAATGCTCCCACTGCGTATCCAGCTGTCCCAAAGGCGCCATCGAACTGATACCCGTTGATAAAGAGAACGAATCTTTCTTCTCCACAATAAAGAAGGATAAGATGTTCGACGGCAGCATGATCTCGGACTCCGACCTCCAGGAGCTGGCCCAGGCCATGGGGCACGGAAGCGGAAAATACGAGTTCTCGGTCTTCCAGGGAGAACTGCTGGACGACTTCATGGATACCGTCTGGCAGATCATGAGGGAGAAGGAATCAGAGGTCATACTGATGAGGGACTTCGGAGCCTTCCGGGACAATATGGGGGTACTGCAGCCTCCGGCCGTATGGGAGGGCCAGCAGGTGCTCTTCATCTTCACCGACACCAAGGAGAACGCCCTCAACGCATCGGAGAGGATGGTCAGGAAGGGACTGAGCCTCCGCATCAGGGGATTCCATTCCAACCTCATCATGAGCGCATACCTGTTCAACAAGGACCGCATCATGGAATACTTCCCGGACAACAAGAAGCCTCTGCAGATGGCGTATGTCATCGGTCATGCCAGGCGCTTGGTGGAGCCTGTGTTCAAACCTATGAACAAACTCAAGGGTTTCCTCGGAAAAGATTGATTGACGATGTTAAAAATCGACATTTGACGAATAAAACCGTCAAAGGGGCCCATTTAGTTACTATTTTTGATAGACATATGACGAAATCTGCTCATTTCGTAGAAATTATGCATAATTATTACGAAATTTAGAAAATTACTACGAAAACATGCAGATATGACTGACTGGCATAGCAAGGTATTTTATTAAAGGTCATAGATTACCACGCATGAACGGACTACTGACACCGAAATCTGTGGCCATCATTGGAGCATCCAATGACGAGACCAAGCTAGGTGGAATGCTTCTCAAGAATATGATCAACGCGGGTTTCGAAGGGAACCTCTATCCCGTCAACCCCAAAGGCGGGGAGATACAGGGATTGAAGGCGTACACATCGATCACCGAGATCCCCGAGCCCGTGGACCTCGCAGTCATCTCCATCAAAGCGGCCTTCGTGCCCGACGAGATGGCCAACCTCAAGAAGAACGGCTGCCACTGCGCCACAATCCTCACAGCGGGATTCAAGGAGGACAGCCCCGAGGGAAAGAAGCTCGAAGAGAAGCTCGTAGCGGCTGCAAAAGAAGCGGATGTCAGGTTCTTCGGACCCAACTGCTTCGGTAACATGAACCCCTGGGCAGGGGTCAATGCGACCTTCGCGCACCTGCTCCCCAGGAAGGGGCACATATCCATCTTCTCGCAGTCCGGAGCCGTAGGTTCATCAATCATCGACTGGGCATACTTCAACAAGATCGGAATCGCGAACTTCGTCACATTCGGTAACAAGGCCGATCTGGACGAGGCTGACATCATCCCCGAGATCTCCGCTGACCCCAACACAAAGGTAATCGGAATGTACTGCGAGGGAATCTCCAACGGTCACAGGTTCGTATCCGCCATCGAGGACATGCCTGTAGAGAAGCCCATCGTCGTCTACAAGTCCGGAAGGACACAGGCAGGAGCGGCGGCGGCATCATCCCACACCGGATCCCTGGCAGGGGCCGATGCGGTCAACAACGTCATCTTCAAGAAGCTCAACGTCTACAGGGCCAGCAGCCTGGACGACATGTTCGACGTCCTGAACGTCTTCAGCGGATGCTCCGAGATGAAGAAGAACGGACTCGGTATCATCACCAACGCCGGTGGACTCGGTGTCATGTCCGCGGATGCGGCATTCGACGCGAATAACGTCCACGCCGTCAAGTTCTCGGATGAGACCATCCAGGAGATCAGGACCAGGGTCCCCACAGTCGCCGGAGTCACGAACCCCATCGACATCCGCGGAGACGCTAAGCCCGAGTACTTCAAGGAGGTCATCGACATCCTGTCCCACGACCCCGAGGTCGGAGCATTAGTTATCATGGGATCGCCCCTTGACACAGCTGACCTTGAGGCTGTCGCCCAATCCATCGTCGAGATCAAGGACCAGATCCCCGTACCGTTCGTAGTCTGCTTCGCAGGCGGTCACAAGTGCGACAAGGCCAACAGCTACCTGAAGGAGGCCGGAATACCCACTTATCCCACCCCTGACAGGGCGATCCATGCACTGGATGTCCTCAGGACATACACGATCAACAAGGAGAAGAAGCACACCCCCATGTCCTACCCCAAAGCGACCGGCGGAGGAAGGGATGCTGCAAAGAAGGTCCTGGACAAGGCCAAGGCGGAAGGAAGGGACTCGCTCTCCGAGGCGGAGGGTAAGGAAATCCTCAAGGCATACGGCGTCCCCACACCCGGAGAGGCCACCGTCTGCTCCGCGGACGAAGCTGCAAAGGAATGCGACAGGATCGGATACCCTGTGGTCATGAAGATTGTATCTCCCGACATCAAGCACAAGACCGATGTCGGCGGAGTGGTCGTCGGGGTCAAGAACGCAGATGAGGCCAAGGCCGCGTACACGAAGATCATGGACTCCTGTACGAAGAACGTGCCCGGAGCGAAGATCGACGGAGTCTCCATCCAGCAGATGGTATCCGGTCAGGAGGTCATCCTCTCGATGATCCGCGACGTGCAGTTCGGACCCGTCGTCTCCTTCGGACTCGGAGGAATCTACGTGGAGATCCTCAGGGAGATCTCGCAGGCCCACGTGCCCATGACCGAGGAGCAGCTCGACGAGATGATCACCTCGACCAAGGCGTACAAGCTCATGTCCGGAGCAAGAGGACTCGCAAAGTCCGATATCCCCGCGATGAAGGAGACCATCAAGAGGATCGCACTCATCGCAGTGGAGAACCCCGAGATCCACGAGCTGGAGATCAACCCAGTCATTGTCCAGGTGGAAGGCAAGGGCGCCTACGCCGTGGATGCACTGGTCACTCTGGTCAAGGAGTGAGACAACCATTTCAGGGGCGAAAGCCCCCTCATCCCTACTCTTAGACTCATCACGCTTGATGTTTTCTGATTTCTTTTGGTAGACGACCCATAGTCTCTGTTCAAGTCAAGTTTATCAGCGAGATAAGGAGACATTGACCAAGGGCATTACATCACCAGGGATGTTTCAAATGTAAGGAGTTGAACACAATCCTCACAGTTTGAAAAGCGAGTCACGGGAAAAACAACATCATCTAGGAAGGTTGCCTATACAGAGCAGCCAGGGCGTCGAATCTGAAGAATACACCAGCTCAGTACATTCAACCGGCACGCACATTATTCTGTTGGTGAGGATATTACCAATCGGACCTTTTCAATCCGATGTTCAGGAAACTCTCATCCGGATAAGAATCAAGTTTATCTTTGAGATCTATTGCGATCTGCAATACCTCTGGCACTCTTTTTTCGGCAACTGTCCATAAGAGATTCTTGTCCAACTTATGATATCTGTGGCTGAGGATATTCCTCATACCAATTACCTTGGACCAGTTGTAATCAGAGTTGTTCTCCAGCCAGATATCAATGCCTCTGGTGCATTCGCCAATCTGCTGGACTGCACCTGCTAGAGCGTATTGGAAAGTGATGTCCTCGTTGAGATTCTCGAGAGTTCCAACCCTGTGTCTGATGTAGGCAACATCGTTGCAGTATCTGATCATGAGATCGAGGGTATCACTGACAACTATGCGGTTATCAACAGACATGGACCATCTCCTTCTGAACCCTCACAGAGAATGAATCCCCATCGAGACTCCTTCTGGTGATGACATCAACATCCCTTCCTAAAGCCTTAGAAACATCGGTCATGAAATCCATATGGTCATCCCAGTCATACTCTGGGGATACTTCTATAATGAAGTCATAATCACTATCATCCTTGAAGTCATCACGGGCCCTGGAACCGAAAAGATATACGGCAGTAACATGGTATTTGGCAGCGATAGGTGCAACTACTTCGCTCAATTCCTTGATGGCAGCTACTTTGGCATCGGTGTCTAATACCATAGGTCCTCGGTACTCAATCATATTTACAATATATAAAACCAAAAATAGTGCTTCACAACATCAAGATATAAACACCAGCGCCTGATACAATACAACCAACACGATTCAGCGTTCATAATGGGGCGTTCCGATCCTTATCCAGGG
>CALAVG010000237.1 GCA_937892275.1 uncultured Methanomicrobiales archaeon
GGTCGATCTCAGAGAGCATCTCGTCCTTCACCTTAGGGACCTCCACGAACCACTGGCGTGTGTTCCTCTAGATGATGGGGGCCTTGCATCTCCAGCAGTGTCCGTACCTGTGCTTGATCTTGCTGGAGTTGAACAGTCTTCCGTTCTCCTCCAGGTACTTGATCACATCGTCGTGGACGGTCTTGACCTTCTTGCCCACCATCAGGGGGAACTCGTCGGTATATCTTCCGTTCTCCGCCACGGGACAGAACGGGGGGATGCCGTACCTCTTTCCGGTCTCGTAATCGTCGGGACCGTGGCCGGGTGCGGTGTGGACCAGACCGGTGTTGTCCTGTTCCACATATGTCGCTGTAACGACCTTGTAGTTCCATTCGGAATCGGGTACCGCGTCGAGCTTGAATACGGGCTCGTATGCGATGCCTTCCAGCTCCTGTCCCTTCATCCTCTTGAGGACCTCGAACTTCTCGTATCCTCCCTTCTGCATGACGTAATCCGCCTGGGATTCCAGGATTATGAGCTCCTCCTCGCCCTTGGGACCGGACATCCTCACCCTCGCGTAGTCGAAATCAGGGTGGACGGCCACTGCCAGGTTCGCTGCCAGTGTCCAAGGCGTGGTGGTCCAGATGAGGAGTGATGCGCTGTCGCCCTTGATGGGGAACCTGACCATTATGGAGGGATCGGTCTCGTCCCAGTATTCGATCTCCGCCTCGGCGAGTGCGGTCTCGCACCTGGGGCACCATGTGACGACCCTCGAGGAATCCTTCAGGAGTCCCTTCTCGTATGCTTTCTGGAGGGTCCACCATGCTGACTCGATGTAATCCAGTTTGATTGTCTGATAGGGGTTGTCCCAATCCATCCATACTCCGAGCTGCTTGAACTGCTCGGTCATATCTGCACGGAGACCCTGTGCGAAAGTCTTACAGGTCTCCACGAACTTGTCGATACCGAGCTCCTCGATGTCCTTCTTTGAGTGGACACCGATGTTCTTCTCGACCTTGACCTCGATAGGGAGGCCGTGCATGTCGAAACCAGGCTGATCGCGGATGTTGTATCCGTTCATGCTCCAGTATCTGATCAGGATGTCCTTGACCGTCTTGTTCATGGCGGTTCCCAGATGGATCGATCCCGTGGTGTAGGGCGGTCCGTCTACGAAATAGAATTTCTTGCCACCCTTCCTGGCTTCCCTGGTCTTCTCATAAGCTTTGTTGGACTTCCAATACTCCTGGATGTCCTTCTCGATGCCCTTGGCATCGTAATTGGCGCGGATCGGCGTTATCATTGCTAGTCCTCTGATTCGGGTGTTATCTTTCCCGATGTAGGTGCGGGTATGCATATCTATTAAAAAAGGGTCGGTATCGTAAACATCGTTTCGACATTATTTGTTTCTACCAAGTTATTATATTCGGAAATTTATATCAACTCATAGAAATTTCCGAAAGTGGTATGATGAGAGTATCCAGGGACAGGTATCTTCAGAGGTTGATAGACAGGAAACATAACGGCCTTGTGAAAATCGTCACAGGTGTGCGTAGGTGTGGCAAATCATATCTGCTATTCAACCTGTTCCGCGAACACCTTAGAGATTCGGGAGTCGATGATGACCACATCATAGCGATTGCATTGGATTCTGAAGAAAACAAGAGGCTCCGTGACTCTGAGAAGCTTCTCGACACGATCGTGTCAAATATACGTGATAAATCGATGCATTACATCCTTCTGGATGAGATCCAGATGACCCCAGGATTCGTATCGGTATTGAACTCTCTGATGCACAGAGATAACACGGACATCTATGTGACTGGTTCCAACTCCAAGTTCCTTTCATCCGACATAGTGACAGAATTCAGAGGGAGAGGCGATGAAATCAATATCAGACCATTGTCGTTCTCTGAATTCCTCTCGGTCTATGAAGGTGACAAATACGATGCTCTGTCAGAGTATATGGATTATGGCGGCCTTCCCGAATTGCTCAAAATGAAAACAGATGAACAAAAGGCATCGTATCTGGAGTCAATAATGGAAACAACATACCTTCTGGATATAATAGAGAGGAATAGAATATCAAATCCTTATGTGATGGAAAGTTTAGTCGATGTCCTCTCATCAACTGCGAGTTCACTTGTGAACCCTCGGAAGATAAAAGACACAATGCAAACATCCGGTTACAATTCTGCGGATGAGGAGACGATCTCCAGATACCTAGGTTTCCTGAAGGATGCTTTCCTGTTCGAGAAGGCTGCAAGATATGATATCAAAGGCAGGAAATACATCGGGGCCCTAGCGAAATACTACCCTGTGGATCATGGGATAGCAAATGCAAGAACTGAGTTCCGTCAGACGATGGACAGACCCCAAATAATGGAGAACATCATCTATAACGAGCTACGCTCCAGAGGATACGCTGTGGATATAGGGGTTGTGAGATTCAGCAGGAGCACGGACGGAAAGCTCGCTTCTGTCAGCACCGAGGTTGACTTCATCGCTAGAAAGGGGTCGTCCACTACGTACATCCAATCCGCTTACAAGATAGAGGATGTGGATAAGAGAAATCAGGAACTCATCCCTCTGCGCAAGATCAACGACTCGTTCAGGAAAGTCGTCATCACTAGCGACAACATGAAGCCTAATTTCGACGATAGCGGGATACTATTCATCGGTCTGATGCAATTCCTATGTGACGAACATGGCCTGGACACCATTTGATTCATGAGGATGTATCGAATCCTATGTAATCGTAGCAACAGTGAGCGTAACAATACCAGTTCACAGCTTAATGTTGGCTGAGTAATTTACTGATGTTAATCAGTTTTCTATATAAAGATAACGGAGATAAGGCGCTCCCGGGATTTTGGGGAACGCTTAAAAGGACTTTCGGTTGACGATTCCAA
>CALAVG010000238.1 GCA_937892275.1 uncultured Methanomicrobiales archaeon
CTGCCTGAAGTCGTGGCGGGAGAGATCACCGACCCCGACAACGAGGTCCTCGAACCCCCGGAGTCCCTTGTCATCGACTGGGGAGACGGACAGTCGCAGGTGGAAGCCGTCGACGGATACGTCGAGAAAGGTTCCCTTGAGGTAATCCATACCTACGAGGAGACCGGAAGCTACCACATCACCTGCACCCCCCAGAAGTCAGGATTCACCTACGAGACCTACGAGCTTTGGATGGACATCCAGGGCGCACCCACCGTCTACTTCTACGACGGATAGGATGAGATCACACACATCGTCGCCGAGAACGGAGAGGGAGTCGGAGTCTACGAGGACAACTACTTCTCGAAGATCTCCGCACCCGAGAACCCCGCCAAGGAGGGCAAGACCTTCGCGGGATGGTTCTACAACGGCTCCGAGTTCGACTTCGACACCGTCATCAAGAACCCCACCGTCCTCCAGGCACACTGGACCGATGCGGCACCCGTCAATCCCGACACCCCTGTAAATCCCGATCCCGACACACCCGTGAACCCCGACACCCCCGCCGAGACCATCACCGTCATCGTTGACGGAAAGGAGGTCTCCGTGGCCGAGGGCAAGAAGGTCTCCGCCCTGACCGTCCCCGAGAAGGAGGGTTTCACCTTCGAGGGATGGTATGCCGACGAGGGATGCACAGTCGCTCTGGACAGCGGAACCGTACTCACCGCGGGTATGCACGCGTACGCGAAGTTCGCCCAGGCACCCGCCCAGGAAGACGGTGACGACAAGAAGGAGTTCTGGGAGGATCTGCCCGTAATCGCAATCGCAATCTGCGGAATCGGAGCCATCATCGCCGTTGCCGGACTCAGGTATCACCCCGTCATCCTCCCAATCGGAGCGGTCATCATCGTGATCGGAGGCCTCGACATCGGGGGCATAATCAGCCTGTTCTGAGGTGATTCTATGAACGCCATCAAGAACAGGACATTCGCCATCGGTGCCGTCCTGGTCATGTGCCTGACCGCCCTCACGTGCGTGAACATCACGTCGGACGATTCGGATGCCTACGGACCCAATCCTCTCGTAGGTTTTGTAGACGATGACTACAACGACCACAACACGGGAGATTACTGGATCCTGTACGGCACCTATGTCGACGTGACCATCACCAGCTGGGAGGGATGGGACCTCGGATCCCTCAAATACCGTTACTTCAACGGCAGCAGCTGGACCGCCTGGCAGTGGGTTGACTGGAACGGTTCCGTAACGGTCAACGGTCTGACGATCGTCGGCAACGGTCACATCTACGGTAACATCACCGGTTATGTCGATATCGAATGGAGCACCTTCTGTCCCGATGCCGAACTCGAAGAGGGAGG
>CALAVG010000239.1 GCA_937892275.1 uncultured Methanomicrobiales archaeon
AAGATCTGGCTGATGGCCCCGAGGAACGTTCCTCGGGGCCATCAGCCAGATCTTCTATTCGATGTCCCTAGCAATGGGTATTATGATCACATACGGATCGTACATGAAGAAGGATGTCAGCATCGAGAATTCCGCAAGGAACATCGGTGTCATCGATACCGGTGTCGCTATCCTCGCCGGACTCATGATCATCCCCGCCGCATTCACTATGGGATTCGGAGATTCCAGCGGAATGGGACTCATGTTCGTGGCCCTGCCCCAGGTGTTCGAGGGAATGCCTGGAGGATTCATCGTAGCACCCATCTTCTATCTCCTCGTGCTGTTCGCCGCACTGACCTCTGCCGTCTCCCTTCTGGAGACCGTCGTCTCCGTGTTCGTGGACCTCAAGGCTCTCAGGAGAAAGAAGTCGATCATCATATCCACAATTCTGATCGTGATTCTGGGTATTTTCTCGGTCATGGGATTCGGACCCTGGTACTTCGATATCGGACCGTTCTCCCAGGGTGCCGGATGGCTCGGAGTCTTCGACAGTCTGACCAACTCCGTCCTGATGCCCATCATCGCCATCCTGACGTGTATCTTCATCGGATATGTCATCAAGGTGACCGTGATCACCGACGAGATCAAGGAAGGAGGAATGGCATTCAGATTCGAGAAGCCGTTTGTCATCATGATCAAGTATGTATGTCCGGTACTTCTGACGTTCATGCTGGTATTCGGACTTCTGGATATGTTCGGCGTATTCAGTTTGTACTGAGATGAAAACGGGATGTCCGGCACATCCGGGCATCCCCCTTTTAATTACGGTCGGGAAACTGACACGATTTTATACGAGCAACAATGATGAAGCGTTCCGGTAAGAAATGTCCACCATCGCACAACGCATAGAATCACTGCCGATGACGAAGGCCACGTGGACCATTATGATCCTCGTCGGTATAGGCTGGATGTTCGACGCGATGGACCAGGGCATGGTCAGCGGTGTCATCGCGGCCATAGGGGCCGATTGGGACCTTTCCGATTTCGAACGCAGCTGGCTCATGAGTTCCGGCATATTCGGTATGATACTCGGAGCCGCGCTCTCGGGATCCATGTCGGACCGTCTGGGAAGACGCACCGTCATCCTCTACACTCTTCTCATCTACAGCATAGGGAGCCTTCTATGCGGACTGTCCACAGAATATTGGATGCTCGTGCTGTTCCGCTTCATAACCGGATTCGGTCTGGGAGGGGAGCTGCCTGCCGCATCGACTCTGATCAGCGAACTGTCCCCACTGAAGTCAAGGGGAAGGAACGTCGTCATCCTGGAGAGCTTCTGGGCCTGGGGATGGATCGTCGCCTCGATGGTCGCTTTCCTTATCATCCCCGCTTACGGATGGCGTGCGGCATTCTTCGTAGGAGCCGTTCCTGCTCTGTTCGCAGCTGCCCTGCGTTACAAGGTCCCCGAATCCCCCAGGTACTTGGAGATCAACGGAAGGAGGGACGAAGCGGAGAAGGTAGTGTCCGACCTGGAGAAAGCAGCAGGGGTCGAATCGGTACGCGATGATTCAGAACCTGTAATGGCGGAGAAGAGGGCGTGGTACGAGGAGTTCAGGATGCTCTGGAGGAAGGACAACCTGCGCACAACCGCAGTCCTTTGGGTGATCTGGTTCGGGATAAACTTCGGATACTACGGCTTCGTCCTCTGGACACCTACTCTCCTGACCGGACAGGGATTCGACATCGTCAAGAGCTTCGGGTTCACCGTTATCATGTGTCTCGCTCAGCTTCCCGGTTACTTCAGCGCAGCATATCTTGTGGAGAGATGGGGAAGGAAGCCGACCCTTATCGTATACTTCTTCGGGACTGCGGTTGCGGCATGGTTCTTCGGCCACGCCGATTCAGATGCGACCATCCTCCTGGCAGGATGCCTGCTGTACTTCTTCGCACTGGGGGCATGGGGATGCGTATACTCCTACACCCCGGAGGTCTATCCGACGGATATCCGCGGTTCAGGCAACGGATGGGCATCCGCTTTCGGACGCATAGGAGCGTTCATCGCACCGTTCATCGTCCCTGTGCTCTACTCAGGTTTCGGATCGGAGAACGGATTCGTTCTGGTGTTCGCTGTACTCTCTGCAGCATTCGCACTGGTGGCGATAGTGATATGGATCTTCGGAAAAGAGACCAAAGGTATCGCTCTGACCGATACCTCTGAATGAGAAAGGAAATGGTGTTTCAGTAGAGCCTGCAGGCCTTCCTCTTGGGAAGCTCCTCGCACATCCTTGTTATGAGATCCACGAGGAATGCCGGTTCCAGACCGTCCGCGAAGATCATCTCGGGAGAGCCGTAAACGGCCACCCTCTCTGCATCGGGCAATGCCGATTCGGATGCCATGGTGACCGTCAGTAGCAGTCTCCCTTCGGAGAGGAGCCCGAACTGAGCGCCGTCCAGATAGAGACGGTACTCGCCCATGAGCTCCTTCCAGCTGATGTCCAGCGGAGAGAGCATATCCGCGACCTGTTCGACCGTGAATTCGGACATGGCCCCTTCCACCTCAGTGCGAGTGCGGGAACGCCAATGCCACTGCGAGCATGATCAGGATACCGATTACGATCAGGGCAAGGTTCCTGTATCCCTTCTCGTGGTGGAACGACTCCGGGATCATGTTGTTGGTGACCACGTACAGCAGCGTACCTGCGGCGAACGTCAGCGGGAGACCCAAAGTACCATCGACCTCCATATCGCTGAACAGCAGGAAGAACAGCAGTCCGGCTACAGGTGTGATCAGCGAGAACAGCCCCATACGGATTAGGATCTTCTTCTTGTCCAGACCGGACATCATGGTCTCGGCCGACAGCGAGAACAGCTCGGCGAACTTGTGTATGCACAGACCTACCGTGGCCATGACCCCTACCTCTTCCCCTGCCATGAACATCGCCGCGAGTGCGAGACCGTCGCAGGCCGCATGTATCGCCAGACCTACGAAGAAGGAGGTGGAGACAACCTTGTGCTCGTGGTCGTCGTCATGGAGCTCGCATGCGCAGGAAGCTAGATGCTTGTGCTTCATGATCCTGTCGATCACGAAAATGACAATGAAACCCAGAAGAAGAGCGTACATCGCATAATGCGTATCGATGCCGCCTTCCTCGCACTCCTCAATACCTTCGGGCAGCAGCATGAAGAACAGCAACCCGAGGAATATCCCGGTTCCCAGCGCTATTATCGAGTGGGCCCTCTCCGCCTTAACATTCCCGGCCAGCGGGAGATAGGCGGCAACGAGCGAAACTGCGACCAGCAGGACTGAGAATCCGCAGAATAGCAACAATCCATCCATGCCACCTTTTCAAGATGCGATTATTAAAATATTCGTATATTCTTAATAACAATACCCGCCAGAACGGGCCGCTGTTAATAACGATAACATGACCATCATGAGCATTTCCCTAAGCGAAGAGTACACAGATATGCTGGATTACATACAGACCGCATACGGCCTCAAGGGCAGATCCGAGGCGGTGAGGGCTTCTATCTCGGCAGCGATGAACGAGATCAAGGAATACGATTCGCTCGAAGGACCGGTGGAGGGTGTTCTCATAATCGTCAGAGGGAACCATGCCGACCCATGGATGATACAGATACAGGCCAAGTATCAGGGCATCATTAAGACGCAGATGCACTCCCACCTGAGGGATAAGAAATGCCTCGAGGTGATGGTCATATCATGCGATGCCAAGGAACTGGAGAACATGATGACAGACATCAGGGCCCAGGACAAAGCAGACTATGTGAAGTTCGTAAGAGGATGAACCTCAGACCTTCTTCAGCTTGCCCTTATCCACCAGGAAATCGATTTCCGGGACGAGCTGGCTGTCCTTCCTGGAACGGTTT
>CALAVG010000240.1 GCA_937892275.1 uncultured Methanomicrobiales archaeon
GCCGAGGCGAACGCCGCCACGGCAGAGGAGGTGATGGAGCCCGCGCCGGAGGAATTTCCGCCGGACGCGCCGATCCTTTCGCAGGATCCGCTATTTTGAGGCGTCCTCCCGCCGCACTGCGGGAATCTTTGGTATAATTGCCGTTTCCATATGAGGAACAAAAGATGAACAAGCTGACAGCAGACGAACTTCGCGAGACGTATTTGAGCTTCTTCGAGTCGAAGGGGCACGCGCGCATACAGGGCGCGAGCGTGATCCCGGAGAACGACCCCACCGTGCTCTTCACGACGGCCGGCATGCACCCGCTCGGGCCGTACCTGATGGGCCTTCGAGATGCTCGGCAACTGGTCGCTCAACGACTACTTCAAGCCCGAGGCCATCGCCTGGAGCTACGAGTTCCTCACCACCAAGCTCGGCTTCGACCCGAAGGATCTGTACGTGACCGTGTTCGCGGGCGAGGACGGCATCCCGCGCGACGACGAGGCGATCGCCCTCTGGAAGCAGCAAGGGCTCCCCGACGACCACATCTTCCCGCTCCCGCGCGAGGACAACTGGTGGGGTCCGGCCGGCACCACCGGTCCCTGCGGACCCGACACCGAGATGTTCATCGACACGGGCAAGGAGAAGTGCGGCCCCGACTGCCGTCCCGGTTGCCACTGCGGCAAGTACATCGAGATCTGGAACAACGTGTTCATGCAGTACAACAAGAACGCGGACGGTACGTTCTCCCCCCTCAAGCAGAAGAACGTGGACACCGGAATGGGATTGGAGAGGATTCTCCGTATCCTCAACGGCAACGAGACCGTCTACGACACACCCCTGTTCACACCCATCCTCGCCAAGATCGAGGAGCTCACCGGAAAGAAGTACGACGAGAACGAAGATGACACCAGGGCATTCAGGATCATCGCGGACCACATGAGGGCCGCCACATTCATCCTCGGAGACGGAGTCGTCCCCGCAAAGATCGGTCAGGGATACATCCTCAGGAGACTCATCAGGAGGTCCTCCAGGTACATGTCCAAGCTCGGTTACGAGGAGCCCTTCATGCAGAAGATCGCAGAGGTCATCGTGCAGAACTACTCCAAGGCGTACCCCGAACTGGAGCAGAACAAGGACTTCATCTACACCAACATCAACAACGAGGAGCTGAAGTTCCACAAGGCCGTTATGAAGGGACTGAGGAGATTCGACCAGATGGTAGCCGAGAACGGCGACAGTCCGGTGCTCAACGGAGAGACTGTGTTCAGGCTCTACGACACCTACGGATTCCCCATCGAGATGACAGTGGAACTGGCAGCGGAGAAGGGACTGAAGGTCGACATGGACGACTTCAACGGAAGGTTCAAGACCCACCAGGACAAGTCACGCGGTGACGGAGGTACCTTCAAAGGAGGTCTAGCCGACCACAGCGAGGAGACCACCAAACTGCACACGGCGACACACCTTCTCAACGCGGCGCTGAGGAAGTTCGTCTCGCCCGATATCCACCAGAAGGGATCCAACATCACGGCCGAGAGGCTCAGATTCGACTTCAACCTCGACAGGAAGGTAACTCCCGAGGAGCTGAAGCAGATAGAGGATTGGGTCAACGAATGCATCAAGGCCGAGATCCCCGTCGTCTGCGAGGAGATGCCTTACGAGCAGGCTAAAGAAGAAGGAGTCGAGGGAGTCTTCACCAACAAGTACGGCGAGATTGTCAAGGTCTACAAAATCGGAGATGTCTCGGCAGAGATGTGCGGCGGACCCCACGTCAAGAACACCAAGGAACTGCAGGGATTCAAGATCAAAAAGGAAGAGAGTTCCGCGGCCGGTGTAAGGCGTATCAAGGCAGTCGTCGGAAAGTTCGACTGAAATCACATTTACGGCCCTTCAGGGCCGATCCTTTTTCAAGAACTCACAGGAACTCCTGTTCCATTATGATCCTGCGTATGGTGCGGTAGCGGCCCATGCATGTCTCTTCGTTGGCAGCGACCTTGTAGTAATCTCCGTCGTGGCTGATCATCGCTGCCAGCGTAGTAGCCGTCAAACCCTCGAGCTCGAGCAACGGGAATCTGAAATCGACCTTGTCACCCTTGATCATGATGTCGTTGAAGTTGATGCTGATCGTGACGTTCTCGTCGATGACCTCTTCGTTGTCCCCGATCCTCTTCTTCAGGGTGCATCCGGAATTGCTGGTGATGATCCTCTCTGGTTCCGCCTCCCACTGGGGACGCATCGACCTGAGGTGCTCCTTCTGCCACACATCCCAATCGTAGAAGTTGTCGAAGCGGACACCGTCCCCCTGGAAGAAACCGTACTCATCCACGGTGACGCTGTATCCGCACTCGAGACAGTGGAGTTCGTTTCCCTCGCTGTGCAGCCTGTTCATGGCCTCGCACTTGGGACAGATATGCAGTGACCTCTCCATGTGCTCCGCGCGGCATTTGCGATCGTACTTGACGCGCTTCTCCCTGTTCCACTCGTACACGTTGAAATCCAGGTCCCTCTGGAGGATCTCGTTGATCTCCTCGGGAGTCATCTTCGCCAGGTCCTCCTTCTTGTAGATGTTGACGACATGGCCGTACATCGGACCCTTGGAACGGTGGCTCGCCCACTTGGCCTTGAAGAGATATCCTCCTTCCAGCTTGTATGTGATCAGGTCCACATTGAGATCCTTGATCATGACTCCGGATTTCTTACGGATGCGCTGGGTTGCGCCGTTGGGCGTCTCCTCTCCCTCCGGGGCCATACAGACGGAGATACCCTGATCGACGGTGTGCTTGACTGCCTCCATGACAGCTGCGGCATTCTCCCCTTTCCTGCGGAATATACCATTGGTACCGAACTTGATGACAGCTCTCCTCCAAGGTTTCTTGATGAGGGAGTCGCTCATGATGTGCCTGTAGTATCCGGGGAACCCGTTGATCACTCCGATGAAATCATAGTCGCATGCGTGGTTGTATACCAGAAGGAAAGGCGTCCTGTATTCTCCCTTGTACTTGGTGGTCCTGATATCATACAGGAAGAACTTACCGACAGGGAGAATGAAACATCTTACAGGGACCTTCATGAAGAACCTGTACCACCAGGTATGCTGCGGATCGTTGTTGCGGTTCTCTACTGAAGAAGCCATCTTATGCACCGGAATAAGTAGACCTATCGAAATAGCCAGGCCCCTTTATGAGGGCAGGGACGACTACAGCGTATAAAGAATTTGGCGATATCCCGCAAGTCTGATTAACATAGCTTTAAAACCAGTGCTAAAAAGGATTCTTGAGGAAAGAGGGTAGAATCGGTCATGATAGGTTCGGGTCGTGAAATGGCGATATGGTAAAATGAGAGTGTGGCGGTTACACATTTGCACAGGAGAACCACCACATGGCCCTCAAGGACTTACCCATAGATATTCGTAACGGCCTGCAACAGAAAGAGACTACTGAGAATCGTATAATCCGTGCTCAACTTCATCTTTCGAACGAGTGGAAGGTACTCGGAAAGACGATCGTCACAGATCATCCCGAATTCGATGATGATAATCCGGGCATCCCTCTGTTACCGATGACAAGGGAGAAGATCATGACCGTCAACGGTAAACAGGTCAAGGCAGTCGTTGAAAGCAGATATGCCGGCGAAACGACCATACATATCGTGCATGAGAGACAAGATATGTATCGTTGTCCTCATTGTAAGGCGGCCTGCAAACCGATGTGCTATGAGCTTCGGAGATACAGACATGTTGACGATCTCAATCACAAATGCTTCTTGGAAGTCCATGTCCCGAAATTGATATGTTACAACTGTGGCAGAACGCCACAGTTGAGGTTCCCCGCATCTGACCCGGAATCCAGACACACACGTGAATTCGATAGGGAGATCCTCCGTAAGATGAAGACTGAAACCAAATCCTCTTTAGGGCCCTCCAATAAATAAATTATGATTTTTCTCTAGGATAAATAGTATAGTTCCAATCTCCGCGCCATGCCAACGGCCTGATGTTGAGCCCTTCCATTTCCTCATCAGCTACCTTTATTCCTTTCTCGTAGTCGTTATCATCTACCACACATCTCACTTTGAGGCCCTTATCAGTGGTGACCGATGATATCAGATCCACGACCACTTGGATCGAAGTGAGGGGCTGGCCCCTCCACCCCATCGATATGTGAGAGAAGAGCCTGTGCTCGATCTTGTTCCATTTGGACGTCCCTGGGGGATAATGGCGGACATGGAATGTTATGTCCTCCTCATCTGCCAGCTTCTGGAGGCTGACTTTCCACAGCCTATTGCGGCGGCCATTGCTGCCGCCACAATCCGCAGTTATCAGAATGTCACTGGCAGTGGGATAACGTTCCCTGCCAACGGTATGTATCCATGTACGGATGGAATTGACGGCGAATTCGGCCGTATCAGCGCTGATACCTACGGCGATGAAGCCAGTATTGTCGCCGACATCGTAGATTCCGTAGGGCGATATCTTCCCCCCGGGGCCCTCAAAATCATGATCCAACACGTCCCGCGGCTTACCTGCGGGACGGTATTCGGAACCGTTGTTAGCATAGTTGCCTATGAGTTCCTTCTTCTTCGTGTCCACGGAGAGAACGGGCCTTCCCGCATCGATAAAAGTGCTGGTCTCCTTTTGTATAAATCTGAATTGCGCATCACGGTCAGGCCCTGGATCGCCTGTCTGCACGTATTTCCTGTTCTGCTGCAGGCTGAATCCCAGTTCCTTCAGGAGGGAGCCCACGGTCTCGCGGCTTACCTGGTATCCCATCGCCCGCAATTCGCGGGCGAGGTCCTCCGTCCCTTTCGTAGTCCAGGTGATTGGACTTTCGGGGTCACCCACGACATTCCCATCCAAAAGACCCTCGAGTTTTACCAAAATGTCCGGGTAGATCTCTGTTATCCTCTTCCTGCCGCCACCGGGGGACCTGATTCTAGCCGCATTGTCGGCTTTCGGTCTGGCTGACGGGTCTTTCTCGGCCGCTTTAGCTTCACGACGACCGGCAGTAATTGTCTGTTTCGTTATACCGGTCATCTCCGAAAGCTCTGTAGCCGAACCTTGCCCTAGCATGATGGACAGGCCACCGAGGAACAACCTCCTACGCTTCTCGTCGAGCTCCGGCATCATCGTACCTACAAATTCCTCGACTCCTGCCCTATCATCCATGCATCCCCAATCCATGCTTGAGGATATAATTTGATTCAATTAAAAGTTATTTATTGGATGGCCCTTAGCGAGAGATCTGGAGATCTCTACTGATGTCATCAAGATGGCCATGGACCGTATCATCAGGAAGGCGGTCATCAATCAGGATCTTTCGGATACGACACAGATATTCGTTGACGAGACGCAGTATGGCAGCGGGCATGATTACATATCGGTGTTCGCGAACCAACGTCACAAGGTCATCTTCGTATGCAGAGGCCACGGGAAGGATGCCCTGGAAAGATTCAGGGACTATCTCATCATCCAAGGAGGCGATCCGGAATCCATACGTGTTTTCAGCGCGGACATGAGCCGCGCTTATGAGGCCGGAGTTCTGGAATACTTCCCCAATGCTACCTTGGTATGGGATCGTTTCCATCTGATCAAGACCATCAACGATGCTTTGAACAACCTCCGTAAACGCGTGGTAAGAAGAAAGGACGGTGAACCACTGGCATTGATCAAATACACATTGATGCACCGTTATGAGAACATGGATCGTAAACACATCGAAAGGATGCGTGAGATATGTATATGCAGTCCAGAATTGGCTCTTGCATTCGACATGAAGGAAGCGTTCTGCGAGATCGTCAGGATAAGAGATATGAGTGCGATGGAAAGAGCACTCAGAACATGGATAATGTGGGTCACTGAATTCGGATGCTCCGAATTCAAAAAGAAGGCCAAGACCTTCCTTGAGAAGATCGATCGTATCATATCATGGGCCCAATTCAGAGTCAGTAACTCTGTGTGCGAAGGGATAAACAAGAATATACAGGATATGCGCAGGCAGGCCTGCGGATTCAAGAACGATCAGAACTTCTACAACACTATACTTCTTAGGCAAGGAGAATTGCAACTCCTATTCTGATTCCGGGATACAGTACTGTTGCCGATAGTTTCAGCTATCGACCTCTTATCCTTGTGAACTTACCGACTATGGGTTTCGATCGCCGGTGTAGTCAACTGCTGTTCTATCGAACACCGATGTATGAGAAATCGATGCCGAACAGAGACCTCACGACCCGAACCTATCATGACCGATTTTACCCTCTTTCCTCAAGAATCAAAAATAACCCTGCAAAATCCCAAAGGCCCTCAATGTGCGTTCGAAGGTAGGGCTACCCGCCCTCCGGTCACGGGATCTCCGGTCTCAGCCTCTCGGGCAGGTTCATCGCACCATACAGTACGCCGTACACCTCCACGACCCCGGTATCCTCGTACGCGCGGTACGCGATCATATAATTCCTGAACTGTGCGAATCTGATCTCATGTTCCGCTAGGTATTCATCATCATATATCTGGTATCTCAGGGCATCCTCTCTCAGCGAGTATATGATCGAATATACTCCCTCCATATGCTCCGAGGTCGCCTTCCTGTTCTTGAGCACCTTCGCTATATAGGAGGTCATCTCGAGGATGTCCCTATGGGCCGCTCTCGTGATCCTCACATCGAAGCTCATAGGCCCAGTTCCTTCTTCACGGCTTCCATGGACTCCTCGATGGACATGACCTTTCCTTCTTTTGCGTCGCGGATGCCTTCTTCGATCTTCCTTATCATGCTGTCGCGGCGGAGTCTTTCATACTCGTCGATGCTGATCAGAACAGCGTGTCCGCAGCCGTTCTTGGTGAGGAATATCGGTTCACCCTTCGAAAGGTATTCGTCCGTAAGTTCGGAATACCTGTTCCTCAGGTCGGAGCTCGGTACGATTATCATGTTATCAACATACTGATAATTTATTATCATTATAATTACCTTTTGTATTAAAATGTAGGGTCTCCCCTCCTGTTTTCTCAGACCTCCATCATCACCTGGTCAAGCCATTGTTTGGCTGTTTCGGATCCGACGTATCCGTCGGATACCTCGTTCACGGCCCTGTTCCTCTCCGGTCCGTTCTGGACTTTACGTCCCCTATCGGGGTGCAGAACGTGCTGAGAGTCTCGTGCACATGTATCTCGAAGTCTATTCCCAATCCCACTCTGTAATCGGTACCATCGTACATGCTTCGATAACGATGCTCCCGCTATTTGGAATGCGGATATAGCAGTCAGTATGACAACGAATCAATCGGTCGGATATTCGGAGATGATGTCCTGTATCAACCTCAGGCACTCGGCGACCCTCTTCCCCTTCTCGGTGGTCTGCAGCCTCTTGGTCTGCTTCCCGTTGACGTTCATGTACTTGACATAGCCCATCGTGATAAGGTACTGTATGCGAGAATAGATCGTGTTCCTCTTCGGATCCGTATCCGCCGCAATGTCCGATTTGATGCTGCCGGGATACTCGTCTATCATCAGGAGGCAGTACATTGCGTACCTCTGCTCGAGATCCAAGAAGGTGTCCTGCTCGATGATGCGTTCCTCTCCGGCCATTTCGGTCACAATATGGCCTATATCCTACATATTTTAAATTGTTTCCTATAACATTTGTATTAATACATGTAAAACTTCAACAATTATACAATTATTTTTAACGGTATTCCGTCTAAAGTTGGGAGAAAATTAAATACATAGACGGTATAACGAGTATCAGAGAGGATTGGCCGTGGATCCCGAGGACTTCAACCGCGTAAGGGCTTACGCATTGGTGCTCCTGTGCATAGACACCGGCACCAGGAACAAGGAGATCCGTCTGGCTGAGGTCAGTGATATCGATACCCGGGCATGGACCTTCGACATCGTGCATGTCAAGGGAGAGGCATCCTACGGGGAGGAGCGCATCGTTCCGATCCGCGAGGAGATCAGGCCTGTGGTCAAGAGATATCTCGAGGCCCGCACCAAGTGGATCTTCGACAACCACTGCCCCTCCAAGGCCCTGTTCCCGTCCAACTCCAAGCAGAGCAGGGACGGCTTCATGTGCGGTAACTCGCT
Source organism: uncultured Methanomicrobiales archaeon (assembly GCA_937892275.1). Lineage (GTDB taxonomy): Archaea > Thermoplasmatota > Thermoplasmata > Methanomassiliicoccales > Methanomethylophilaceae > Methanoprimaticola. The sequence goes on from CALAVG010000240.1 coordinate 8,057, forward strand.
GCGCAGGATGAAGGAGATCGTCGAGCAGGATCTACAAATTCGCTTCGAGCTCCATAAGTGCAGGAGGACCTTCGGTCAGAGGTACATCGACCAGAACCTCGAGCTGACATCTGTGAGCGTTCTCATGGACCACGCATCGACGAGGACCACAGAGAAGTACTACGGCAGGCAGAAGAACATCATGGCGATGGAGAAGGCCCGCAGGACATGGTCTTCCGGCTCGATGAAACCACTTCCGAAAACCCCCTTCCCCCCACCGGAGAGGGGAGTTACGACAACGAGCGGACAATGGGCCAACTGTGACTGGTGGACAGGCACGGAAAAAAGGTGGACAGAACCGCAAAAATGGTGGACAAGCCAGAAAGTCGATTTTGATGATCTGGGTGGACAAAGAAAGTGGACAGTGTGGGATTTGAACCCACGACCTCCTGCTTGCAAAGCAGGCGATCTTCCAGCTGATCTAACTGCCCAGTAAATGCCCCTATCTGGACGTTGAATATAAACCTTATGGTACACCTTAACTTTGCTGAACAACCCCTCAGATTGATGCGGCTTCCATTACCTCAAAGCAGATCCTAATCGGACCTACCTCGATACCTTTCTTGACAACGTCGCCTCTCGTGTGTCACTCAGGATATGGATGATACTCTCATGCGCCACAAAGACGCGCATTCCATAAAGATATAATCGAGTAGGAGGTAATCGGGCAAATCCCGATTACCGACCTCTCACACCACCGGACATACTCTCGTATCACGGCGGTTCAGCAGTCTGGAATGTGTTTCCTCATACATCTTCAGTAAGTTCGGGCAACCGATGGATTCGAGGTATCTGTTGTGGAGAATGTTCTTGATATTCCCTTCGTTGGACATCCTCCATATGGAATCATACTTTATCGACTTCCACATCTTCGCGTACGAGATGTATAGGTTGTCGAGTCCGTTGTTCCTGTAAATATTCTGCAGATTCTTACCGCGCCGATATGTCCTTTTCCATTGTTTCAGGAGAATGGCACGAACTTTCCTGCGAATCCATTTTCCTAAGCTCTCACATATATAGTGCATACATGCGAGGCCATAGTAGTTTATCCAGCCACGGAGGAAGGCTGAGAGGTATTTCAGCCTGTCCTCTATCTTTCCAGGATGGTTCTTCCTCAGAATGTCCTTGAGCTTGTCCTTGAGCCTCCTGACGGATTTAGGATGGATTCCTATCCCGTATGATTGGACCCCATCCTTTTTTCGTACCCATACTGTAAATCCAAGGTACTTCAACCCACTGACAGGGGCTACCTGTGATTTGGTCTGGTTGACCTTGAGTTTTAGGGTGTTCTCCAGGTATTTCCTGGAGGATTCCATAACACGTTCCGCCCCTTTCTTGGACCTCATGAGTATCATGAGGTCGTCCGCATAGCGGACGAACCTGTGTCCCCTCTCCTCAAGAACCTTATCGTATTCGTTCAGGTAGATATTGGCCAACAACGGCGACAGGTTCCCTCCTTGGGGAGAACCTTCGTCGGTCGGGAATACCAATCCGTCGACCATGACCCCGCTCTTCAGGAATCTCTTGATGAGGATCAGTACGGTCTCATCCTTGATATCCCTGCGGAGTATCTCCATCAGGATGTCGTGATTGATCGTGTCGAAATATTTCGACAGATCAATATCAACCGCCCAAGTGTATCCGTCCCTGCAATCGTTGCATAATGCCACGATGGCATCGTGAGCACTCCTGCCAGGCCTGAATCCGAAACTCCTGTCGGAGAACTTCGGCTCGTATATCCCGACAAGGACCTGGGCTATAGCCTGTTGTATCATCCTGTCAAGGACCGTGGGCACTCCGAGATTCCTCTCGCCTCCTTCTGGTTTGGGTATGGTTACCCTCCTGACTGGTTTAGGTTTGTAGCGGCCTGTACGCAATTCTGCGTACAGGTCTTCCCAATGCTGTTCCACGTATACAGGGAGCTCCAGCACCGACATCCCGTCCATACCTTCAGCGCCCCTGTTCCGCACGACCTGTTCGATGGCCTTCTGAATGTTTTCCTTCTCCAGAATGGAATCCATCAGGTCATGTGCATGCAATTCTCCCCATGATTCCGATACGACCACACCATCTCTCCCTGGACAGGTCTCGACTTCCAGTCTCCTCTGCTCCAGGTAGTTCTGCAATCTTTTCTGCTGGCGTTT
>CALAVG010000241.1 GCA_937892275.1 uncultured Methanomicrobiales archaeon
AGGGTGCGCCCCTTCTGCCTGGACGCACCCGTCATTTCTAACAATTATTTGGATAATATCTCCAATAACGATTTCCCAAGGCTTTGTACTATACTTTCGGTTATCTGACCCCTCAAATGTCCAGAATATGATGCATTTGGTGGTACGAGATACACATTTTCGATTCGTGTTAGGTCCATACTTCCATTCGTTTGCCTAAATAGTTTGGTTCCCAAGTCCGAAGTAATGGGATTTTTGTAGACATCTATTATTTAAGTATAGGCTAATAATAGATAGTTTTAAGTACTAAGTTATACTATACCTTAATTGATAGGGATGGGTGTACCCGAAGAGATCAGAAAAGTGGAGAGACCACCGAATACGGTGGTCATCCAGTATGGTAAGAACAAGGACAGATACGCTGTGAAACAGCGTATCGGATGCAGGAGTGTCAACGGCAGGAAGATCCCGATCGAAGGGCCCATAATAGGACACATAGTCGACGGGAAGTATGTTCCCAAACCTACAGTCCTGAACATCTCGATGAGCGACTGCGATTACAAACGCTGGGCAGATGTGGAGTTCTGTACGAACGCCAACATGGATGTGTTGGACGACCTCCTCACCGTCTACAGCGATAAGGATGCGTTCAAGATCTTCACCATCGCCGTGCTGAGGGCTATCGATCCCGATATCAATGATTATGAGCTCTCATCCGAATACAATGAGACCTGGCTTTCAGAGATGTATCCGAATGTCGCGCTGTCCAAGAACACCGTCGGAGACTTTCTGTACGATCTCGGTCGCACATGCTCCCATATCACGAAATTCATGCAGATCCGTACCGAGAAAGTGTCGGCCGACCACCGCCTGGCGGTGGACGGAACCCTCAAATCTAATGAGAGCAGAGTGAACACGTTCTCCGATTACTCGAGAAAGGCGTTGAAGAAAGGTACGAGGGATATCTCGGTGATCTTCGCATACGATGTAAGTACAGGCGAGCCTGTATGCAGCAAGGCATATCCCGGCAATCAGGTGGATATAGGGGTGTTGGAGGACTTCATCAGGACGAACAAGGTCGATAGAGGGATAATCATCGCCGATAAGGGATTCAGCTACAATGCTGCCAAGAAGGCGTTCAACGAACGCCCCGACCTTCATTTCCTCATCCCGATAAAGCGTGATGCCGATGTCATCAGTAAGTTCCACATGTACGATTACAACTCCTCGCTTAAGGAGTATCCTGGATTGACATGCAGGAAAGAGAGGATGTTCGACGGGAAGTTCCTCTATTCCTTCCACGATGCCCGCAGGGCATCGGAGGAGGAGATCACCTGGACCAAGAGCAACGACGGTTACGATCCGCAGGAACTGAATGAACTCCGCAAGAAGTTCGGTTCGATAGTGTTCATCTCTGACGTTGACATAGATCTTCTGACCGCATACAGAGCATATGAGGAGAGATGGAAGCTTGAGGTAATGTTCATGTTCTACAAGGATATCCTCAGATTCGATCAGACAAGGGTCCATGAGGATTGTTCCGTCTTAGGTACGGAGTTCATCAACTTCCTATCCATACTCATGGTGTGCAGGATGAGGAAGATCTTCAATGATGTGGAGCAGTTGAAGGGTGTTCCTTACAACACGGTCATCAAGAAGCTTAGGAGAGTTTCGAAGATCAAAGGCCCTGACGGCCAATGGGCCGTCAGGAAGATCACGGAAAAGGAGCAGATGCTGATGGTCGAACTGGGAGTGTTCCCTCAGGTGATAACCGTCAAGAACTCGCGCGGACGCCCCAGGAAGGAAAAGGAAGAGAAACCGAAGAGACCAAGAGGAAGGCCAAGAAAGAATCCTCTTCCGGATCAATCGATTTAAAAGTATAGTGTAGCGAATTGGGAAATCGTTAGTCTGATCGCAAAGCTTTCTAAACAATTGACTTCTGAGTTCGGCAAAGGTTTCACACCTAGCATCCTTTATGATTGTGTCCGCTTCTATGATTCATTTCCAGACTTTTTACCGACACTGTCGGGAAAATCTTTTTTGCTGCTTTCATGGAGTCATTATCGCATACTTCTTCAAGTCCAAGATGACGAAGCAAGAACTTGGTATTGCAAGGAGTGCTCTGATCAGGCTTGGAGCGTTAGGACTCTCCAACGTAACATCGATTCTCAATACTACTATAGGATGCTGAAGACTCCGGATCCGAAGGCTGTGGAATCTGAGATGAAAGCTCTTACAGTGGATTACGAGACTGAGAAGCTATCGTTCA
>CALAVG010000242.1 GCA_937892275.1 uncultured Methanomicrobiales archaeon
CCTGAGGGGTGAGGACTACATCGGCATCGTCCCCAGGGGAGAATTGCCATTCTACGAACAAGATCGTTTCAAAAAATACGATGTTTTGGAATGCATCACGTTCAGAGACGAATTGTATGAAAAATTGAAAGATAAAATCGAATGGTACGATGTCAACACGTTCTATCCCGTTGCGGAAAAATGAAAAATCGGAACACCGCCGCATCTTGGGTTAGTTCAGCACATCGATTGAACGAATAATGCGCCTCTGATAACAAATACATTTTCTTTATTTTATAAGAAAATGTTATAATTGAAATACGCAGACAAATTCGAGACAGCGAGGTGAAAAATGACATTCGTGAAATATCAGCACGTAGAACACATCAACTCCGATGTCGTCGAAGGTCTTACGAAAGGTAAATGCTACATCTTCCCGAAAATGGATGGGATGAATGCTTCGGTCTACGTCGAAGACGGGAAAATAAGATGCGCGTCCCGGAATCTACCGCTGGATGAAAACCATCCATTCTCCAAGTACTGTGCACAGCACGAAGGCATCATGAACCTTTTCAAAGATCACCCGGAACTCAGAATATACGGCGAATGGATGATTCCGCACACCGTTCGCACATACCTCCCGGAAGTATGGAACAACTGGTACGTTTTCGATGTCTGCGCATCCGAAAAACACTTCGAGGATGTAATCAGCGGGGTGCATGATGGAGGTCATTACTACATACCGTATCCCAAGTACAAGGAAATCCTAGACCGCTACGGAATCAGATACCTCGCCCCCCTTGAAGTCATCGACAATCCGACCATGGACACGATTGCGGATATCGTCAAAAACCGCAACACGGTTTACATAGAGCCAGGCTGCGGATGCGGAGAGGGCGTGGTGGTTAAGAACTACGACTTCAAGAACTCTTTCGGCGAAACAATATGGGGAAAAAGGATCAATCCCGCGTTCAAAATCGAAAGAACCAAGAAATGTACCCCCGACGACGGCACGCAGACACTTGAAGAAGTCATAGCAAAAAGAGCCATTACTCCCGAGTTAGTGTTAAAAGAATACCACAAGATTGCAGAAAACGAGAACCCAGTGAATCCTGCGAAACTGCTCAGCATCGTATGGTATTGTTTTGTCACCGAATGTCTATGGGATGAACTGAAGAAGAGCAAGAACCCCGTACTGGATTTCAAATTGCTCAAACGGAACGTCGATGAAATAACGAAAAACAGCGTCCCCAGATTGTACGGCAGATACGAGGACGAGATATCTGCATGATTACAATCGCTCCCTGAAGTCATCCTTGGACTTCAGGGAGTTCTTTTTCGTTTGTTTGGAAATGCTGCGTTTCCTGTCCACAATCTCCATTTCGGCTTTACGCTTTTTTTCGACCTGCCTGTAAACGTAATAGTCCCATTGCTGATCTGGATTGAATCTGAAGAAATTCGGCGTACGGGATACGTAACCCTCGGGAATCTTTCCACTCACTTTTTCTATGAGACCCTTGTCCCAAAGATTGCTGAGAGTCGCATATATGGCACTCTGGGATCTTTTTCCTTTCAACGCATTGACCAGCTGTTCGGTCATCTTGGGATCTAGCGACATTCTGTCGAGCACCAGATAGTGCGTGTCCGAAAGATCACGGTAATCGTGCCTCACACGATCCAGTCTTTCATGCATTATCTCATCCGGTGCCGAATATCTAGAATAATACACCTCATACAGGACGGAATTACCCAGATTAGTGCAGACAGCCGAATGGTACGGGGACGCGAACGTGACGTCGATCATAAGTTTCCCTTTGGCACCCAGCATCGCATTCCTAATCGATAGAACCAGGTCCATATCATCAGGCCCGTCCGCCTCAAAATAGATAATCTCTCTGCCATCGAATTCGGATTCCAAGTCATCAAGGACCTCTGAATCATATGAATATGGCACGCAGATCATTCTGCCAACATCATAAGACCTCATGATGCCTATCTCAGTAGACGTTAATCCGCTGACTGGGTTGAGAAACATCAGAAGCGCATCATCATTCATTTTCCTTCAAATTCAATAATATCAAGTGCCTTTTATATCTTATTTCGATGTCCCGATGTGAATATTCCCCAGACTGAAGCATACGGTTCCCACTCCACATCCGATGACGAACTGCTGGAAGCCATCGGGTCCGTATTAGACAGCTTCCGTCTGTCAGCAGAATTCAAAAACCGCTCCTATCCGGATAAATGGGCGGTCACCGACATCCTGAAAGCGTTCTTGCTGTACTCTAACGGTAACATAAGCTCACGCACCCTCATGTCGGATGATCTCGATAACTTGTTGTCAGAGTCCAATGGCTGTCCAGATATCTCGGGATTCCACATGAAGAGGCCCGCATCCCGCATAGTCCGCGGATTAGCGATGCTTTCGGGCAATATCTCCCGCAACGTCCTATTACTCGCACTAGTCAAACATCTGTACGGAATCAGTTGTTCGACGGAATGCCCCACCCACATCAAGGACCTGATTCTGGGTGAGAACGCATCGGGGGCAGTTGTGTCCATGGTCACTTCCGAGAAGGTTATCCTCGACCACCCCTACCTTGATCTGATTGCCAGACTCAGTCCCGATT
>CALAVG010000243.1 GCA_937892275.1 uncultured Methanomicrobiales archaeon
TATATACGTATAGCATGCAATTGATTGCAGAGACGTGACTTCGACACGAAATGAAGGTTCTCGCGGATTTCTGGTGATTTTGACATAGCTCGCGCTGTTTTTCCCCATAAACACCTTACTCGGAATATCCCAAGAGGTATTGGGGGTTGATCCTAAGTGCGTCCGTGTAATCGAAGAATCTGTCCGTCACCTCAGGAGGTCCCATGAGCCTGAGGGAGTTATCGCAGCGGGAGTATGTGACGAGAGTTGTCTGCAGCTCGTTCGATAAACGGTACATCGTCATGGGCGTCCCTTCTAGACGCGTATCCGCGCGCCTGAACATCGCATCTGCGATGTTCGATAACAGGACGCCTATGCAGATGACGAACATCATCGCGTTCTCCCTGGAGGGCTTCTGTACGTAGACGGTATTCATCCCCAACCCCGACTTCATCAGGGCGAATGACCGCTCCACCTTGTACTCACGGTCGTAGATCGCCAGTATCTCCTCGTCGGTTACCGGCCTCCTCTGACCGGACCCGTCCACCGAGTCCGTGTCCGGAATCCTGCGACGGCTTCCGGGGACGCATCCGCAGTCCTCTTCCACCGCCGCGAGGTGTTCCTTACGTGCCAGATTCGTTACCAGGACAATCGTCGAGTCCAATTCCGCCTGCCTGTGCACGCGTTTGCGAGAGACTTCGAAACTCAGATCGAGTGCCCACCAGTTCTTCTCAGGTTCGTACACGGGCCTGCAATGCTTTGTCCTGACGATTATGCGGAACATCTCGTCCGAGTCTATGAGGCCCTCGGCATAGTCGAGGGCATCGGCCTCTTTCCTGAACCGCTTCTTCGCAACCTCTTCACGCAATTTCGATGTGCGTGAGGAAAGCTCGTCCAATATTTCCCTCTCCCTATTCTCCACTTTGATATCCCATCTGAAGGCCACGAATCTCAGGACATCGGTCCTGTCCTTCGCCGTGCGGACATCGAGATCGATGTCCGACATCCACAGGCCGTGGTGTCCGCATGAATGCATCTTCGATGCGACTGAACTCCTGCGGGCACGTTCGAAACCATCATCCTTGAAATTGACCGCACACTTGGACACGAATCCGAAACCGGAGTCGATCATCTTCGTGATGTTACCGGAGGTCGCCAGTTTACAGTCGCCGACTAGGGTGATTCCCGAACGTTCCCGTTCGGGGAATATGCGGACGAGGTCCGAGATGGTCTCGCGGTCCATAGCAGAATCCCCGACGTTTCCGTCGTAGGTTTTCATGTAGCGAATGATGCGGTTGGAGTCCGTCACCACCTGAAGCTCGTACTGCAGGAGTTCCGGACGGTTGTCCTTTGGATGTCCGTTATGCTTAGGGACTGAAGCACCTTCCTTGTCCGGAGGGTGCTCCATACCATAGAACGATATGTCCGTGGAATCCATGTGGAAGACGTGGGAAACGAATCCCAAAGTCTCGATGGCCTTCTCGGAACATGCGGTGAAGAGTGCCGTCAGGTCCGCATCGAATAGAGTGTCGAGACCTCTGGCAAGGGTGTAATCGGTGAGATCCTCCAGAACGACACCTGGGCCGCACAAACGGTCGAGAGGTGCGTTCGCGTAGGCTTTGTTCACCAGATAGAGGGGGGACTTGTTGCGGATGTTGAACGTGGGTCCCAGCAGGATCTTCGTCACCATGCCCGGCGAAAGAGTCCTCTTCGCCGGATCGAATTTACAGCGTTCGTCGATGAGACGCCCCAATCCAAGCGATTCGAAGAGAGCCATCCCCACGGCACTTGCCGCGGGGATGCCTTCGTAGTCGATCCCCTTGTGACTGATAATCATCTTTTCCTGAGCCTGCATCCCATCGCCCTCTGTAGCTTAATGACATCCGTCTCCTAAGTTTATAGGAGATTATAATTAACTTGCATAGCAAGTTAATATATATATCCTATAAAATATATCGTTGGCTTCCGAAGAAGGATTGACTTGCATCAGCGGACGCTATAGAATTTCAGCAAATCGATAAGAAATACCGTGATTTCGTGTCGAAGTCACGTCGGTCTGCTAAAACGTCGGGGGCGTTCTCCTTCTGATTTTCGAGTGA
>CALAVG010000244.1 GCA_937892275.1 uncultured Methanomicrobiales archaeon
GGCGGAGATAAAAGGCCTGCACATGGATTCAGATGGCATCCCCCAGACTTCCGAATCCATGTGCAGGCCTTTTATCTCCGCCTGCGAGTATGATCCGGAAGCTCCTAAGACCGTTCTCCCGGTATTGGTCTGTAGTGTCGTCGACAGGCCTGTCGGGGACAGATAGTTGTTGGTGTACACTTTATTGTCAGTATTCACCACAACGTCATCGACATTCTCCCACAGCGAACCCCACGCATTCTCGAGAAGAAGTGATACCGAAGATGTTGTCGCTGACGTCGATGTGGTGACAAGCCATTGCTGTTTAGAATCATTCAGTGCCGTTCCGGTGGCATTGGCCCCTGATCCGGAGGACTTACCGGCCCCTATCGCGTACTGCGAATCCATCTGATCCATTATCGTTATGGACATAAGCTTGTACAGCGTCCATCCATAGTAGTTCCATAGACCGTATGTCCCGACCCTGTAGGAGGATGTGGGGTCCTTAACCACGCTCGAGTTGTTCCCCTGCGCGGCAGTCCTGAAGTCCGCGATGGTGGTGTTGTTGGTCGGGGTCTTGCCGGTCTGCGAGAGCAGAGATGTCGATGACGCCTTAAAAGCCTCGTAGTATCCCAATGCGATGTACGGATACGTGGTAGTGTTACCTCCTGAGTTATTCCAATCCTTCCCTCCGCCGGATGAGAACATGTGTGCATAAGCTATCATATTCGTCGATGTCACAGAAGATGTGTATGTACCGTCTGTGAATGCGTGACCGCTCTTGAAGGAATCGAAGAAGTCAGGATTGTTGCTCAGGAACGTATAGTTGTATGTCGTCGTTCCGTCGCTTGTGGTTATGGAATACCAATACACTGTAGGAATGACCAGCATGATATTGTAAATGCTTGATGTGTAGGTCGTACCGCCTATGGTCTTCTGGAGATCGTATGGATCCAGCACGTAGGCGATCTTCCCGATATCGTTCGAAATCCTTCTTTCTTTGGTATCATCGGTTGTATTGTCTGTGATGTTAATTGCGGCATAGAAGCAATTGAACGGCCCCAGGCCATCGCTGTCGAAAGACCAGAACGAATTGACGCCCGGTCTCGTACCAGAGTAGACCTTCGACTCGTATGCTGAACCCGTCCACACCTCAATATCCGCTACCGTCATACCTGTGGAGGATACCTTCAGGACATAGCCGTAATCGCTTCCTGTAGGAACCGTGTGCATGGCCTCTGTCGCATCCGATTCCGATACCGGTATGATCGCTACAGAGGAGGCCATCATCAGCACGACCGCAAAGGTCGCGAAGAGGACTGTTCTCTTCTTTTCATCTTTTCTCATTCTCATTGTGTCACTCCCTTCTTTTCTCTTCTTCTGTCCTCTATAAGGACGGGCACGATTGTAACGGATCTCAGATGTTTACCATTGCAATGTTTCAATACACCGCTATATGAATTCAGGACCCCAAGGTCTCTATCATCCAGGCGGTAATCCGGATCCTTCGATTGTCTATTGGATATCCTTTTGACAGATCCTTTCATCCTCTTCTTGGTCGGCTTTTTAAGCAGTATGTGATCGGAGAATATCCTGTATCCCAGGAAAGGAATCCCTCTGGAATCTATAGGGAAAATCTGATAATTCCCTTTGAGTTCAAGACCAATGGCCGATAATTCGTCCTTTATGATCCCTAGTATCCTTCTCAACCATTTCTTGGTATAACCAAGGATGCATCTGTCATCCATGAAACTCACAAGATAGTGCACATGATGCCTTTCCTTCAACTTGTGGTCCATGTCCGACAGATACAAGTTCGCCAGCATCGGCGAATACCTGTTCCCTATGGGGATCCCCGGATACGAGTATTCGTCAATCAACTTGAACATAAGGTCTAGGAATCTCCTGTCCTTGAACACACGGAGCATCTTCTTCTTGAGAATCTCCTTGTCGATGGATGCGAAGAACTTCTTCACATCAACAATCAGCGCGTATCTTATCTTCGCGTCTTTCTGGATATATGAATGGACCTTCTTCACAGCATCATGGTATCCCATCCCCGGACGGGAGCCATAGGACTGATCGATGAGCTTGTTGTTCAAAGGCTCTTCTGCTACCAGACAGATGGCCCAATGCAGGATACGGTCTGGATTCAGCGGCAGATCGGCCACGAAACGCTGTTTACCTCTTTCAAGGATGTTGAACATCCTGTATTCCGATGACTTGTAAGTACCGTCGATCAAAGAGTCCCTGAGTTTCTTCAGATTGTTCTCGGAATCCTCTAAGAATTCCTGGACCTCCGTTCTGTTCTTTCTCGTCGAACAGGCTTTCTTAGCCGCTTCGCGGAGATTATCCATCGAGACGATCCTGTCAAAAAGATCCCCGATACGGATCAAAGGCGTACCCCCTTAACAGACCTATGACCCTCGAACCTGTTCTTCGGCTGCGGACTGTTTCCCCACCTACCAAACAAGCGACTATGGTTTTTCTTTATCTTCTGCCAAGAGGCAAGGTCCAATCCGATAGGGATGTCATGTTCATTGTATTGAGTCTTCGAGGGATACGCCAGGCGGGCACCACGATTGTCGTTCGAATTGCTCACAGCGTTGTTGGAGTTCCAGGCGGACAGCCCGTCTCTGGAGCCGTTGTTGTAGTTGCCACCGACGATGAGGCAATCCGGACCCAAACCCGTGGGCACGGATTCGGAAGGACCTGGGCCGTCACTGCCAGTGTTACGATAAAATCCTATCGGAGTCCTTAGGGATGATCCGCCAGATCGGAAGAGCACACGTCTGAACTCCAGTCACGGCT
>CALAVG010000245.1 GCA_937892275.1 uncultured Methanomicrobiales archaeon
GGCCGACGGATGGTCGGGACACTCCTCTGCCGCACTGACGTACAGCGAGAGCATTTGGTTTCTGTCCTCCGTGGCCTCTGCCTGGTGGACGAACACATCCGCATGCTGGACGCGCTGCAGGGACTCATCGTACTTCTGCTTCACATCGGGGTAGTTGGCCATCTCGTTAGGATACCTGCTGATGATGGAATCCCCTGCGCTCTTGGCAGCGTAGTACTTGTTGTTCCTGTGGTTGTCGTTGACCATGTTCCTCAGGGTGTTCAATGTACCCTGTTCCTTGCGGAGCTGGACCTCCATGCCGGCGATACCGGCGAAGGTCGCATAGGCGGTCTTCAGCGACGTTAGGTCCTTCTCGGCCTTGGACAGGTTACCTTTTTGGATGTCCATGCGGAACGACAGGGCAAGGTTCTGGGCCTTGGTCTCCCCGTCCTTGAAGTTGAAACCGCACTTGATACATACGCTGTTGCTGGACTGCTGTGCCGTGTTACACTGTGGGCAGACTATCTTGAAGTTCTTACCGCAGTAGGGGCAGAACATCGTGTTCTTTCCGCCGGGGACCATGCTGTTACACTCGGGACACCTGATCATGGTGCTGTCCAGCTTCGAGAAGTTGGCAGCGATCCTCTTCTTGTGGCAGTAGGCCTGGAGGATGTTGATGCACATGTCCTGGTCGAGTCCTCTGACGTAGATGCTCATCAGGTCGTCGATGTAGTTCCTGGAGAGCTGCTGTCCGGTGTATTCCTTGTCTATCATCTCCATGACGGGGACGAGGGCCTTGTAGCATCTTCCGTAGTTGATGAGGTCTTTCATCTCCTTGTCCGAATCGATGATGAGCTTGAGGCTCCTGAGCACGGATATGTAGGAGTCCTGGTCGGGCAGGATGTCCTGCCTGACGCTGTTGACTCTCTTCTCGCACAGTTCGAACGCGTTCCTAATCTGGGCGAGGGAGCTGGCCTCCGTCAGGGGGTCGCATCTGATCTCCAGGTCGGGGTTCATGATGAGGACGTTGAGCACCTCTACGGGCGTGTACGCATCCACGGTCGTCAGGTTTGTGAAGGCGTTGATTACCTTCTCGCTGACCATCTTGGGTACAGTGCCGTCGCTGATGCCAGCGATCTTCAGGATCTGCTTCTTGTCGATCCCCTCCCAGTGCAGTCTCTTGATGAAGTTGTCCAGGAATCCCGGCAGGATGATGTACCTGCCGTCCGTGAGTATGACGCAGTCGAGCTTAAGCCTCTGGACCTTGCCCTCGAGGCTCTTCTTTCCTTCCGAGAAGACCTTCCTTCTGAGCATCGGGTCGGCCATGCAGCGTTTCATCTCCGGCACTTCGTCCACGAGCTTGTGGTATTTGAAGCGCTGGCCGGTGTCGTTCTGCTTGTTCCTGAACTCGTTGGCCCATTTGACTTCCATCTTGTCTATCTTCTCGTTGATCTTGTCTAGAGAATACTTGCTTTCGTTGTAAGGGTCGAGACCCAGGAGTTGACAGTAGTTGTCTGTCTTACTAGCCATGTTAACTCCTTCAGCGGACAGCGAGACCCATGTTTCCTGCAGAGATCGCGGTAGCGATGGTTCCGAAGGTGTCACCGAGCTTGTCGATGGTCGTGAACAGGGCACCGTCATCGACGGTGGCGATCTGCCTGAGGAACGATGTGTCCGCCTCTCCGAGTCCGATGGCGATTATGGTTATTCCATCGGTCCTGCAGCCGAGAGCCTGGTCCACTGCGTTGTCCCTCTTACCCCAGATTCCGTCCGTGAGTACGACTATGATGCCCACTCCGGGCTGACCTCCGATGACCATCCTTGCTGTGTCCAGCGGGCTGGCGTCGGTACCTCTTCCGAGCATCTTGACTTTGAGCTCCTCGATGGAGTTGATGATGACGTCCGTGTCGTTGGTGAGTTCCTGGACGACCTTGACCTTATCTCCGAATCCGATGAGCGAGAACTTGGTCTGCTCGTCGGACAGGGTGCGCACGAAGCTGCGGATCGAGTCCTTCGCGGCCTCGATGGGCTCTCCCTCCATACTTCTGGAGAGGTCGACGCAGATAGCGATGTTCTTGGCGATCTTCACGTCGGAAGGCTTGTCGTGCGGATCTCCGCCCATCCACCTGATGTCATCTGGAACGGGTTCGGACTTGACGTCGAGGGGCTCCTCGCCCTGCGATGCCCTGATGTTGACGATTCCGTTCTCATCATAATTGTATTCTATATCGATGATGACTCCCTTTCCGTCGTTGTAGAAGCCTGTGATGACCACCTTTGCAAGGACGTTACAGTCCAGCGGGATCCTCGATTCTCCCTGCAGGGTGTAGACCTCGATCTTGTCGGTCATGTTGCCGGGTTTGATGGAGAACTGCTTCTTGCATGTGCTGGGGACCTTGGAGTTCCTCTTGATCATGATCTCGTTGACGTACTTCTTTCCGTCCTGACTGACCGAAAGTGCCCCGAGACTGTGCGCGGTGACATCTGAAACCTGCATGGCAGCCCTCATTCCGGTGGCGTTGCTGCTGTAGAGCTCAGCCGTGATGGCCGCTCCCTTTGCGACTGCTAGGTCGGTATCGCTGTGTGTGACGACCTCGCGTCCGGTGAAGCTCTTGAGGAACTTCGCGACTCCCGGCATCCTGGTGGATCCACCGCACAGGAGGATCTCGTCGATGTCGGTCCACTGCATTCCGAGCGAATCCATCAGATCCTCGCAGACCTCCTTGGTCGCGTTCATCAGATGCTCGGTCATTGACTCGAACTCATCCCTTGTGAGGGTGTACTTCTCGCTACATCCCTCGTAGTTGATTGGGATGGTGACGCTCTCGGCGATGGACAGGGTCTTCTTGTATCCCTCTGCCGCAACGATGAGCTCGTTCTTGGTGGGAAGGTCGTCCCTGGGGTCCACATCGAACTCGTTGACGAACTTGTCGCACACGAACTTGACGATGGCCGCGTCCCAGTCCTTTCCTCCGAGGATGTGGTTTCCGTTGGTACCGATGACCTCGATACTTCCCTTTGTGACCCTTACGATTGTGACATCGAATGTTCCTCCTCCTAGGTCGTAGACAAGGAGGGTCTTGTCGGCAGAGTGCTTGTATCCGTAGGAGATTGCGGCCGCTGTGGGCTCGTTGATGATCTTGGGGACCTTGATTCCGCAAGCCTCTCCTGCGCGCTTTGTAGCTGTCCTCTGTGCGTCCTCGAAGTATGCGGGGACGGTGATGACCGCTTCATCAATCTTCTCGCCTGCTGCCTTCTCAGCATCCTCGATCAGGTGCTTGAGGAGCATGGCAGAAAGGTCTTCCGCCGTGTAGTCCTTCCCGTTGAAGCTGACAACGATGGATCCGTCACCCATGTTGCGCTTGAATGCTGCGGCGTTGACTCCAGTTCCGTTCGATTGCATATCCTTGGCGTCCTCTCCGACCAGGATGTCCCCGTCATCAAGGAAACAGATGACCGAGGGGGTGATCTCTTTGCCGAACGAGTTGTTCAGCATGATCGGTTTGTTCGACGCCTTATCATATCTTGCTACTGCAGAGTATGTTGTTCCGAGGTCTATACCTACCTTCATAATCCCATCGGAAACCCCATTGTTTTTTCCCTATAAAATATAAAGGATTCGGTTCTGCGAAATTCGTAGAGTATAAAAGGTGACGGCTTTACTTTGTAAACGTGTACTAGTAGATTAACGTTTTTCGTAAGCTCCGGAAAAGGCGGAAATAAGGGGTTTCAGGGGTTGCGATTCCAGGTGCGAATCAGCATCATCACGAGGACGATTATTACCCCGAGAGCCAAGACTCCTGATACGATCATGAGCAGGTCCGAGTTCTCGAGGAACAGGTCCCTGTTCAGGATCACGACCGCCGAGATGATCATCAGAAGTGCGGCGAGGATCATTGCGGCATAGACCAAAGGTCTTTTTATCATGCCAGATGGATGGCATTCATCGTAGATATACCGATTGCATTTATCTGACCAAGTGCATCTGGGTGGCATGGAAGATCCGTCGGAGTACTGCATGCAGGCCGTAAATTGCTACGAGAGGAACCCCGAGAGGGCTGTAGCTCTGTTCACCCGCGCAGGTGAACTGGGCTCCCCGGAGGGATGGTTCGGGCTCGCAGAGATGAAGATGAACGGCATGGGGACGCCGAAGGATGTGGAAGGGGCCGTAGAGCTCTACAAGAGGTCCGCCGAGGCAGGTAACTCCCCGGCCATGTTCAGGCTCGGGAGCATCTTCACAGGTTCCTACGGATATCCGGAGGATCAGGAGCAATGCAGGTACTGGTTCGAGGAGGCCGCCGAGAACGGGGTCGAATTGGCATACCCTGAGATTGCGGCGATCTACCTGTACGGATACGGTGTCGAAGCGGATGTCGCGAAGGCACATCATTATTACAAGCTCTCCGCTGATTCCGGCAATGCTCAGTCGATGTTCATGTTGGGGTATCTCGCTTCCGAAGGGGTAGGGATGCCCAAGGATGAGAAGAAGGCCGCGGAATGGTTCATGAAGGCCGCTGAAGCGGGTATCCCGGAAGCACAGTTCAGGATGGCCAGGATGGCCGAATCCGGGATGATACCGGGCGGGGATACGGTCGCCCTGCAATGGTACGAGAAAGCTGTGGGGCAGGGATTCGCACCTGCCATGTTCAACCTCGGTACGATGTATTATGAGGGGAGAGGCGTGGACCAGGATTTCAACAAGGCATTTGAGCTCTACGACAGAGTGGTAAGCACGGAGGACGGCGATGCTCTTTTCATGACGGCAAGGATGCTGTTCGATGGATTGGGAACAGCTCAGAATGTGGAAGAGGCGATGAGAAGGTTCGGGCGTTCCGCGAACGCAGGGAATCAATTCGCCAAGCAGTTCCTTGACGATCTCCGCAGGAAGCAGAACACCCAATTCATAAAGATAGACGGTCTCTGATCAATCGTCCATGGGGACGAATTCGGATTTGGGCTCTCCGCAGACAGGGCACTCCCAGTCATCAGGAAGGTCAGCGAACTTCACTCCGGTCTTCTCTTCGTCGTAGATGTATCCGCACATGGGGCATCTGTATTTCATGTGGGAATGAAGGTGTTGCCAGATTAAAATAGACTTCGGTTTAACGATTGTAGTTGGAGATATTGTCTGGCTTGATTGCTGGGAAAGTTAGGGATAGGCCAGTATGAAGTCCTATCCCCTTGTATTGGAGGTCAGATTCCAAGTACATTGTTTCAAGGTCAGAAGCGAAGCGTCATAGGTCAGGCTGTGCTTTCGTCCTCCTTTTCAGTGATGATAAGCTTCTCCTTCAGATTCTTTCCCGCCTTTATCAGTAGCTTCCCTCCGATATACACGATCACGAAGCTAACCGCCACATAGATGAGATACATGACATCTCCTTGTAATATCTGAGCCTTCGTCATTTTGCTGACGAAATATATCTGGTAGTAATTGCTCAGATAAAGCACCAGAGAGCCTGTGGCCAGGAAGGATGATACCTTCAGCAGGAACGGGCGGCCGGAGATATCGAATGCAAGACTGGTCTTTCCGCTGCATGTGAGTACCACGGCAATGAACAGTGTGAATGTGATGAGCAATTCGTACCATTCCTTGGAGAGGTATGATTCCAAATGGCCTGTGTTTATATCGACCCACATCGCGATCATCAGGATAGATAGGGCATAACAACCCAGTTCTACTATTCCGAAAATATGTCTTCCCGCTTTTGTCAGGTTCAGTGTCTTGAACTTTGTTACGCATTCGAATACAAAATAACCGAGGCATATCGACCCGACGGATTCCACTAGACCTTTGGTGACGCCCCACATGTCGTCGTAAGGTCCGAAAAGGGTGCCTGTGATCCTAAGAGCGCCGGCTATACAGACGAGTGCAATCAGCGGGGACACGTATTTGGTAAAATTGTGCCCGAACTTGATCACGAAAGGATAGGTGACGGCTAACCCTATCATCATTCCGGATAGATACCAGGCCGCAGTATTACCTCTGATGAAGGGCATTCCGAACATGCTCAGGCAGCTAATATCGCCGAAGAACGTCAACAAAGAGGAAATGATAGATTCACCCAAAGTGTATCCATAATAATCTATTTGCAGGATCGTCTGCAGAATGAATACGATAACCGCAGCCATGACCAAATATGGGAAGAAACTCATGAATTTGGATAGTAGGAATCTGCTGAAGGATTGCTGTCCCGCCATACGTTTCTCGTGTCCGACCATGGTGAAGTACCCTGTGAGCATGAAAAAGAATATTATCAGCGGGCCGACCACCATCTCTGGTACGAGCTTCATTATGCCCATGTGAGCGATAACTATCAGGATAGCGAACAGCATCCTCAGTATGTCGATATTGAAATTCCTCATAGGGGTCGAACCTAGTTGCGTATATTTAACGACAATAGGCGGAGGCTCATTGCAAAAAGTTCTGTGGAAGTACGAAGGTGTTGCGCGGTAAGAAAGATGGGGGGCCGAACCCCCCTTTGTAAGGTTTCACTCCTTCTTGCAGCAATCGCAAGTCTCGTTCTCTTCGATTGTGACATTACAAGAACTGCACGACCCCGTTTTAGAGCATCCGGAACAGTTGCATCCGCAGCTGCTCTTGCCCTTGCGGTGGTTGTTCCAAAGGATATATATCGCGCCAATCGCAAGCACTGCGATGATCAGCCCTACTACGAGGTCGCCAGTGCTCATTCGGCCACCTCGGTCTTTTTGCGGAAGGGCTTGAACGGGTCCTTGGCCACCAGGAAGTAGACCAGGAGGATGGCACCTATGATCGCGAACATCACCGAATACCATGGCACATCCGACATTGCGCCCATGAAGGCTGCCGAGACCACGAATACGATGACTGAAACAAAGTAAGCGAGCAGACACTGGTAGAGGAATGCGAATCCGGTCGCCTTCCAGGTTCCGAGTTCCCTATGGATTGCTCCGACTGCTGCGAAGCAGGGTGCACAGAACATGTTGAAGGTGAAGAACGAGAGGATCATTGCGTGACCAGCGGCTCCTGCCATTTTGGTTCCGAGCAGATTGAGTGCTTCTGATACATCCATATCGAAGGGATCTGCGATCAAGAGTTCGAGGGTTCCGATGAGGTCCTCCTTCGCGATGAGTCCGGTAAGGGATGCCGCGGGGAGTTCCCAGCTGTCGCCCCATCCGAGAGGCATAAACAAATAGCTCAGTACGCCTCCTATGCTGGCAAGGATTGAATCTCCCATCTCATCTTCGGAGAGGAGTTCGAAGGACCAGCTGAAGGACTTGAGGAACCATACCATGATCATAGCGAGCAGGATGATCGTTCCTGCCTTTTTCACGAATGCCCAGGCCCTGTCGAAGACGGTCTTGGCGCAGGTCACGAATCCAGGCATGTGGTAGGGAGGAAGCTCCATGATGAAAGGCGCGGGGGTTCCGGACACTGCGTGGAATTTCTTAATAATGATACCGGAGACAATGACCAGTATAATTCCCATCACATATGCGAAGATAGCGACCCAAACGCTTCCTGCAAGGGCTCCGGCGATAGCGGAAATGACAGGCAGCTTTGCACCGCAGGGCATGAATGTGCAGGTCATAGCTGTAATACGGCGGTCCGATTCGCTCTCAATCGTCCTGGTGGACATGACACCGGGCACACCGCATCCAGTACTGACGATAAGGGGGATGAATGACTTTCCCGAGAGGTTAAAGTATCTGAAGATACGGTCCATGACGAAAGCAACACGGGCCATGTATCCGACTTCTTCGAGGATAACGAGACAGGTGAACAGAACGATCATCTGAGGCAGGAAACCGATGACTGCACCGACTCCTGCGAGTATTCCATCGCATAACAATCCAGTTAGGGCTTCGCTGACACCGGCATTCTCACACCATTCCTGTGCTGCAGGGATGACGGTCTCATCGATGAAATCATTGAGCCAACCGGTGGCCCATGCTCCGGGAGATGTACCGAGATCTCCGTCGTACATGGCGACGAAATAAACGAATCCGATGATCAGGATAAAAATAGGCAGTCCGAGGATCCTGTTGGTGACGATCCTGTCGACACGGTCGGAGAGTGTTCCCCTCTCGTCCCTGGGTGCCCTTTCATAGGATGATGATACGAAATCGGTGATGGTCTCGTATCTGCTGTCCGCAATGACGGAGTCGGCGGTGTCGTCAAACTCCTTCTCCAGGTTGCTGATGGCTTCCGAGATGGATTCCCTTGCGCCGGGAATGGCCTTCATGACGGCCTCATCACCCTCAACGAGCTTGAATGCATAGAATCTGGAACTTCCGGGGATCTTGCCCTCGAGCGCCTTCTCTGCGGCGTCAATGGCAGTCTCGATGGAATCATTGTACTTGACGAACTTGGGCTCGGCCTTCTTCTCGGTCTTGGAATCCTTCTTCTTCTTGACCTCGTCCTCGGCCTTCTTCACACCATCGGCGATAGCATCCTTGATCTTGTCCTGCCTCTTCTTGGCGTAGTCAAGGAAGGAGTCGAACTGCTCCTTGTTGTACTTGTTGCGCTCCTCGCGGGCCTCCTTCCTCTTCTTCAGCTGCTCCTTGGAGGGAACGGGTGCGGGCGGGAGTCCAGGAACGGACGGAGGCTCATCTGGCAGGGAGTCAATGAGGGTCTCCTGCATCTTCACGGTCTGGGCGAAGAATGTGTCCCACTGCTTCTTGGATGCGTCGATGGATTCCTTCTGCATGTCCTCGATCTGCTTCCAGAGCGTGTTCACGGTGGACTTGATGTTCTCCCAATCCTCCTCATGATCCTCCCCGTCAGGGAACTCCCATGCGGGAATGAAGGGTACGGGTACGAAACAATACTTCATCTTCTTCTTGTCTGTCATTTTACTCTCTCCTTATTTACTCATAGATTAGTTGAAAAGTCGATTACATTGTCCGTTTTGGGCTGAGCGTCCGCGGCCTTCGGGACCTTGGCGGGTTCCTTCTTCCTGGGTTTAGGCACTGCCTTCTTCTCGGGAGCGGGTTCCTTCTTTTCGACAGGAACTTCCTTTTTCGCAGCCTTCTTAGGCTCTGCTTTCTTGACGGGGGCCGCATCCTTCTTGACGGTCTTCTTTGCAGGGGCCTCTTTCTTCACTGTCTTCTTGGATTCGGCCTTCTTCTCCGCCTTCTTCTTCTTTACCTTCTCCTCGGCATCCTTCACGCCCTCGGAGACGGCCTCCCTGAACTTGTCCTGCCTCTTCTTGGCGTAGTCGAGGAAGGAGTCGAACTGCTCCTTGTTGTACTTGTTGAGCTCCTCGCGGGCCTCCTTCCTCTTCTTGAGGACATCCTTCGAAGGGAAGAATGCCGCAGGGGCCTCGTCAGGCAGGGAGTCGATTAAGGATTTCTCCATCTTACCTGTATGATCGGAGAGGATGTCCAGCTGCTCCTTCATCGATTCAACGGACGAGTCTTGCATATCCTCCAGCTGGTCCCAGAGCGTCTCCACGTTGGATTTGAAGCTCTTCCACTCGTCCTTACGGTCCTTCTCCTCGCTGTCCTCCTTCCCTTTCATTCCCCAGGGGGCGAAGCCCGGCATGGGTGGTATGAGGGGCAGCGGAGGGAGGGGGAAACCGTTCATTCCTGGCATAGGTGCGAATCCACCTACAGATTCTACTATCTTTCTCATGTTGTCATCTCCTTTAAGCAGTTTCATCGGGAATTCCTCGGATATCATCTCGACCAATGTCGGTGCGAGCTTGTGTATGCTCCAAGGGATGTCCTTGATATCGAAATCCATGAACCTTATGAGCATCTCACGAAGTCCCGGAATCTTGAAAATTTTGTCGAAGTGTCCAGCGTTGATCTCCGGAAGGGAATTCATCAGCTCGGCGTAGATGCTGTACGGGTTCTTCTCGAGCTCCTCAGGTACACCGGTCCCCTGCAGGTCCACCATCACTTCGGGCGCCGGCACGAGCACGATATCCGTGGTGTGTCCGTTCAGCCTCACTGGTTTTATGTGGTATCTCCTTCCCTTCACGGTTCCGGTGGCAAGCCTCTTCGAATCGACCTTACCGCCGGAATTCAGCGGAAGTTTCTCCGTCAGGACGCATTGGCTCGGCAGGTTCGTCTCTGCCAGCAATCCATCGTTGATGAACACCTGTATCAGGGCCTTTCTCAGGATCACCAGCTCCTCTGCTTTCCCTCCCTTCGTCTCGACATAGAGGACAGGGACGTTGTCGTGCAGTGACTTGTTGAATTCCGCTGCTAGACCGCAGGCCAGGATTCCGGGCTGGGCGGCGACCGCGGTCTCGACGAGACTGGCGTCGAAACGCACGCCTGCATTGTTGACGAAGAACTTATTGGAACGGCCGATGCATGTTATGCTTCCGTCGTCGTTCACCCTTACTAGATCGTTGGTGTTGAAATAATCGAGACCGTCGATCTTCTCCAGTTCGGTGAACTCGATATCGCCGAGATATCCGCTGCATAAGGACGGTGACGATATGTACAAAATACCAGTACGGGGACCATCGGAGAGGTCGTAGAACTTCTTCGAATCCTCCGGATGAATCTTGACTTTCACGCCAGGAATAGGATATCTGATGGCATCGTCCATCCTATCTGAGCCGGCGACGATACATGCTCCGCCGAGTTCGGAGAGACCGTATCCGTTGATTACCTTCGCCGTGGATCCGCATTGTTTCAGGAATTTGTTGAAGCCCTTCTTGAATTCGGGAGAGACATAACTGCCTCCCAGGAATATAATCTTCAATTTGGACAGATCTATATTGGGATTGGTCTTCTGCCAGGCATCGACCATCATCCTGTTGGAGAACAGGATGCTGACGCCATATTCCTCTATAGCCTCGGCATAGCGGGGATTGAAGGCTCCGAGAGGTATGCAGACTATCTCCATACCTAGGCTTAACGAAGTGTGGAGCGTATCCACAGTCGCATACACCCAAGCCATCGTCATCATAAGGCTGCTGACCATATGCTCGGGTGCAGACTTCAAATCCTCGTTGGTCTCCTTCGCCTTAATGGCACGGATGACGAATGAGTTGATCGCCCTGTCGGACATCGGGACCGGCTTGTGGATTCCGCTGGATGTTCCCGTCGTATGCATGATCATCGAATAGTCGGATGACCCCTTGCTGCCGTAGGAGATGGGTGTGGCCTCGTACCTCTTGAGGAGGTCCGCCATCATAAGACACTCGTTCTCCTTCTTTAGCGTGAAGCCGTTCATCCTGCGGATGACCTCGAACGCAGGCACCGCATAGTCCCCGCCCATGGGGCTCTCCAGGATCACGATGTTGCGGAGTCCGAGCTTCTTCTTGTCGCGCAACAGCTTGTTGATTATCTTCGGGAATGCGTACAGTTCCGATACTATCAGATCCGTGATCCCCTCCTTCCTGATCATGTTGCGGATGTTGTCATCGTCGTAGAGATCGAATTCGAAGAGGAGCGACACGGATGCCCCGGTCATGTTCAGACCGTACAGTGCGAATATCGACTCCGCCTGCGGCGCACCGACCAGCATAGCACGGGAATGATCCCTCTCCGTTATGCCTATGGCCGTGAACGCTTCCGCGTAGTTCTCCCAGCTGCGGAGCATCTGACGGTACGTATAGGTGCGGTAGCCGTCATGAATGGCCACGCTGTCTAGACGCTCCTCGCTCGAGTTCATCTCCTTGACAAAAGACCAACACTTCTGATTCTCCAGCTCCCCGCTGCTCATGCGGGTTTTAATGGATTTAGAATCGTTCGTTCTGCCCTTGACGATCTTACCAAACCTCTGAATGTTAGTGCGAATTGTCTTTACTATTTATAAACCTAAACATAGCTAAATTTTGCTTGTACAGAGGGTCTGAAGCCTGCTCTGTCCCCACTTCCCGTCGACACCATTCAATACAATCGTGCATACCGCAGGATGTCCTAGGAAGACCCAAATATTTTAAAAAATAATAGAAGTTGAACTTCAGATTTTTCTTTACTTGTAACTCATCTACCTATCATAATCCCACGCACGCTGCTCCCTCGCATAGAGCGCGAATTTCACCTAAAACCTGTCGTACTCATAACCGGCGCACGTCAGACCAGAAAGACGGCGTCTATGCGTCACCAGTGACATCGAGTGATACCGATTTCTTGAAGAGCTACACGACTGACTACTGTGCGGCACTCCACAAGGCTGGACATCTCTGCAAGCTCCTCTATTACAAGGACAACAAAGAGTTGACTCATGCGTTCCCTTCCCTGAAGACCAATCTGCCAGTGGGCCGTGAGGTCATGGAGAAGATGGTCGCGTGGATTGGACAGATCGAGTCCCGTAATCAACTGAGGTCCTCTTCTTCCACCGATTGAATTTGTTTTCTGAGCATGGATGGATCGATTTTTGAAGCACGATCTGTAAGTTCATATCAGGGACACCATATAGATCGGCAGATACAGGATCTTACCCTCGGATTTCATGTTCCTAGGGTGCACTATGATCGCTCCATCGATCCTCTTCGAATACTTCTCCAAGAAGAAGTCCAAAGAGTCGTGTTTGGATGATGTGGAGGATTTGACCTCTACGGGAGTTATCTTCTTTCCTTTCGGTAGAATGAAATCGATTTCGTAGACGTTCTTATCATCCTTCTTCTTTTTCAGTTCGACATAATGCAGGTCCTTTCCCGAAGAACGGAGAAGCTGTGCGACGACGTTCTCGAACAACATTCCTTCATTGATCGACAGCCGGCCTTTGGTGAATGCGGAATACACCTCGGGCATCGATAGTATCCCGTTATCGAATGCCAGTGACATCAGGAGCCCGGTATCCAACAGATAGCATTTGAACGGTTCACCGTTATTCAGATTGCCTGTCAGATCCGGATCGGTCGTAAGCTTGCATCTCTCACAGATCCTTGCTGACGTTAGCCATTCTATTCCTGGTGCGAAATAGGTCTGGCGGCTGTTCTTCTTTATCAGTCCCGGACGGAAGTTCTTCCTATGGGTGGACAGCATCGACGGTATCTCCTCGAATATCGCTCTGGCCTTCGTTCCCGCAGAACCTCCGATCTTGGACATGTCATCCCTGTACAGACCATGGATGACTTTCTTGACCGTTTCCACGTCGGCCATATCGTGCGTCTCCACGTATTTGGAGACGGCCTGCGGCATCCCCCCTGTGAGCATGTATGTCTTGAACTGCTCCATCACCGATCTGTGAACCGGCTCTATCAGCGGTTCCCTCTTCTCATACGCTTCCCTTATGATCCCGATCATGTCCTCGAACCCGCAGGCCCAGCACCACTCTTCGAAATCCATGGGATACATGCGAAAGTGCATCTCCTCCGACGGGATTTGGATCTTGCGCGTATTCTGTTTGAGTGTGATGAGAGAGCCGGTTTCTATGTAATCAAAACGTCCGTCCTTCACCAGATACTTGATGAGCTCTCAGGCCTTT
>CALAVG010000246.1 GCA_937892275.1 uncultured Methanomicrobiales archaeon
GCGACGGCGTCTCTACGACGCAGCCGACCCCCGCCATCGCCTCCCGGTGCCGCCTGGAGTCCACGCCGTTCACCAGGACCGTCCCGCTTGTAGGCACCAGGAGCCCAGCTACAGCCTTGAGCGTGGTGGACTTCCCGGCCCCGTTGGGCCCGAGGAGCCCCATGAAATCCCCTCTGCGGACCTCCATGTCCAGATGGTCCACTGCGGTAAAATCCCCGTAGACCTTCGTAAGGCCTTGGATCTGCAAAGCATACTCGCAATCATTCAATTCTTCCGACATGCCAGCACGCCCTTGAAAATGCCCGAACGATGTTCGTAAGCATCTGATTCGATGCATTCAGAATTCAGTTTTATCAAGGTATTATGATCACATTCCTCCCCGATGCGGTGTCGTTATACGCCCCGAAACCGAAAAAGTAATGGTGACAGAATTGGGCTTTATATGTGTCATGCCCATAATATGTGCTTCCATCATTTATTTTCACTAATTTTCCAGGTTCTATTCCACATGTTCCCGCACCAGTGGGTGATGCTTCATTTATATTTGTCCGAATGTCCAATTTATTGTCAATAATGCTGGTTTGATCATCGTATGACGTATCATAAACCGTGTATTGCCATGAATTACCTACTGTGATTCCAGGCGTCTCCGATATCGTAGCAGAAACTGATACAGTGTAGACATAATTGATGGGGGTTGTGGAAGGGCCATACTTCATCAAATAACCCCCAGATGTTTCAGAAGCCACGTCCAAACCAGAACAATATGACCCTGCATTGGGATCCATATGCACAATATAGTCTCCGGTATAATAGTCATAAGACTCGCTAACGTCTGCCTCTTTGTAATATTCAGTCCTAGCAGTCGTCCAACCATAGCCAGAACTTTCAAAATCCAGGTAAGCATCTATTTCTGAACCGAAATCGTGTTCGTTCTGCATATATTCCGGTATAGAGCCGCTCGCCCAAGCAGTAGCTCTATCCACGGCATCATGCAATGACTCGCACACCACCCCATATGTTCTTTCTACACCGTCGCTGCGCATAACCGCCGTGAACACGTCCTCTTCGGAATAGGCGCAAGTCAATCCGGCTTTCTCCCATTCCAACATCCCGCCATGAACCATCACGATCTGTCCCTTGTCATAGAGCTCATGGACCAGGATCGGCGCATAATCACTGTTCTCGGAAACCCATGTATCTGGAATCACCACGCAACGCACGGAACCAGAACCTATCTCGGATTCCAGATCCTGGATGCTCTCTGCACGAGAAACACTCTTTGCAAAGAAATCGAATTCTTCGTAGAGGCTATCCGCAGAAGCACCATCACCCAGAATCAAAACATTCACATCTCTTTTTTCCACCACTTCGACGGCAGAAGGACTGTCGGAATTAGTGACTAATCCGACCGCCACTGCAGACGACACCGTCAGAATTGCAATGATAACAACAGTTATTCTGTTCGTTTCTATGCCTTCTAGACGTAGCTTGGTACGCAATCAATGCGCAGCTCTGTACGTCATAAAAAATATGGTATTTGTTTTATAAAAATTTATTTGTAACTCTAACACCCCGACCACTAGCGTCGACATGATTATAACCGCTCTCCGCGTCGTCACGTCATGGAATATAGGCCGGACATCCGCATCTCGGAGGACCCAGAGGTATATCCGCCGTCCGATGACAGCATACTGTTCATCCAATCGTTGGACGTGGAACAGGGAGAGAGGGTACTAGAGATAGGATGCGGTTCCGGAGTAGTCTCGATACACTGTGCCAGGAACGGATGCAATGTCACATGCGGGGACATAAATCCCAAAGCCGTGGAGCTCACTAAGAGGAACGCCGGGATCAACGGCGTGACCCTAGACGTCCATGAGACCGATGTGTATTCTGACATCTCGGGAAGATTCGACACCATCCTGTTCAACCTTCCGTACCTCCCGGTGGACGAGGACGGTCTCCTCGCCAGATCTTGGTCCGGAGGGCCCGACGGTCTCGG
>CALAVG010000247.1 GCA_937892275.1 uncultured Methanomicrobiales archaeon
GGAGTTCAGACGTGTGCTCTTCCGATCTCCTGCCTGTCGCATAAGAAGGGACAGAAGGAGGTGGGAGGACATCTCGCTGAGCATCGTGACCGCCAACATGATCCTAGGAGGGTTCAGCGAGAAACGCGGCGATCCGTTGGACAAGATCCGTATAATGTTCACGGAGGATGAATTCGCGGAGATAACGCAACAGAGGGAAGAGGCGGAGATGAGGATGCTCGAAGAGCAACAGCTGGCGAGACTGCGGAGACTGATGGGTAATGGAAGACACACT
Source organism: uncultured Methanomicrobiales archaeon (assembly GCA_937892275.1). GTDB lineage: Archaea > Thermoplasmatota > Thermoplasmata > Methanomassiliicoccales > Methanomethylophilaceae > Methanoprimaticola. Next base: position 275 of record CALAVG010000247.1, read on the forward strand.
GAGAATTAAACTACAGGTAGAGGGCGACGAGTTCCATCAGCAGATGCAGGATGCCAAGGACGAGATCAAGGGCGTCGGCAACAGCACCAAGGACTTCTCGTCATCATTGGGGCGCATATCACCTGCATTGAGTAAGATGGCATCGAACCTCAAGCAGGCATTCACAGGCATCAAGGGAGGCATGGCCGGTGTTAAGGATGCCATGTCCTCCATGAAGGACGGTGCCTCCGGTATGGCAGGGATTGCATCTGCAGCGAAGGGATTGGTATCATCCCTTGCCCCTGCATTGGTCGCCGTGGTCGCGATAGTAGCAGCCATAACGGCATTGAAGAAGGCATGGGATTTCCTCAAGAGGGCATTCAAGGCATGGGACCCGACAGGATACGCCAAGACCTTCGGGACCTTCCAGAGAGAGATCAGAAAGCTCATGACCGCCATCGGTGCATTGACATCGGGAGCGGTCAAGGAGATAATGTATGTGGTCGTCGGGATAGTCAGATGGCTGCGCCAGGGCATTGAGGTCCTGGTCAAGATCAAGTCATGGGTGGACGGCATATTGGATTCCCTCGGCGGAGCATGGGAGATAATCGTCAACGCCGTATCCCTATTGGGTGGAGTGTTCGGTGTCGTCTTCAAGATAGCATCCGATACCGGAAAGGCCGCAGCCGAAGAGGTCGGCGAGGTATGGTCCGAGGAGATGTCCGTAGGGCTTGCGTCGTTCGACAAGCTGAACAACATCGGCATGGAGGAAGGTGACGCCGAAGAGAGGGAGGAGCTTCTCAAGGACATTGAGGTGGCAACGGCCGAAGGAGAGAGCCTATTCGACAAGATAGCCGAAGGTCTCTCAGGCATACTCGATATATTCGGCGATGTCGGCGATTGGCTCGGCGACATTTGGAAAGGATTCACTGAATGGATCGACGATATAGCTACAGGTATCGGAGACCTTTGGGATGGGTTCACGGATTGGCTCGGAGGAGTCGCCAACGGCATAGAGGACCTGTGGGACGACTTCACAGATTGGGCTGGTGAGGCATGGGCCAATGTGACGAAGGTCGCAGGGGATGTATGGAACAGTATCACATCAACGGTCGGCAGTCTATGGGGAAAGTTCACGGATTGGGCTGGCGATGCTTGGAACGACGTATCAAAGGTAGCAGGAAACATTTGGGACGGAGTGACCTCGACCATAGGAGGCCTATGGGATGGCTTCGTATCTATTGGTACGAAAGCCTGGAACAATATCGAAAAGACGGCCCATTCTATATGGAATGGCATCACATCAACTGTCGGAGGTCTATGGGACGACTTCACAGATTGGGCTGGTGAGGCATGGGCCAATGTGACGAAGACTGCAGGAGATGTATGGAACGACGTGACCTCCGAGATAGGGAAGGTGTGGGACTACTTCACCAAGGATGCCGGAGAGGCATGGGATAATGTCAAGAGCTTCGGCGGATCGGTGATGGACAAGCTCGGAGACCTGTTCGGCCCCCTATGGAATAAGTTCGGGGATTTAGCCACTGCCGCGGTCAAGAAGTTCAAGCAGGTCTTTACTGATGCTATCAACGCTATCAGGTCTCTGATAGATTCGCTCATCAGCGGTCTAAAGAGCGCACTCGATGGAATAACCAGCGGAATAAGTTCCGCAGCCGGAAAAGTGGGGGACGCTGTCGGTGGGGTAGTCAAGGGAACGCAGGAGTTTGTAGAGAATTTCAGCAATGACCCTGGAGACGCGGTTAAGGATGCTGTAGTCAACGGTATAGAGACAGTAGGGAACGCCGTCACAGGAGGCAGATTCGCAGAGTTCATGGGTGGTGCAGCGCAGGTCATGAGCGGTGATTGGAGTGGTGTCCAGAACGGTATAAGCGAGTTCATCAGCGATCCCATAGGAGGATTGAAGAACTTATTCGGATTCGCACAGGGCGGAGTATTCCAGCCCAATCAGCCTCAGCTCGCGATCCTGGGAGACAATACATCGGAGCCCGAGGTGGCTGCACCCTATTCGATGATCGTCTCCGCAGTGACCACAGCCCTGAACAACATGGGAGTGGGCCGTATGGACAGTCCGACAGGGACCTCCGGTACTCCTCTCGACATAACCCTCGAAATAGACGGAAAGAAGCTGGCGAGAATGACCTACGATAACTATGAGAACGAACGCATCAGACGCAACGGGAGCGGATCATATTGACGGCAGTATTAGCGATTGAATCGGGAGGGTCGTACATCGACCTCCCCACACCTGCATACACAGGGTACTCCAATGTCATCGAGGAGCTGACGAGGGCGGACCGTAATATTAACGGATTCCTCATCAAGGAGCATGTGGCCTGGAAGCAGACCATCGAGGTCGAATGGAAGGCCATAACCGCAGGGGAGAAGAACCTCATCCTGTCGCTTACATCGGCCAACTCTTTCGGTATCAGGTTCTTCGACATGATGACCGAGACGGTGCAGTACATATCGGCAGCGGCAGGAGGGGTCTATCGTGGAACCGGAATGAAGATCAAGGGCTACGGCAAGTTCGACTCCACGAACAACACTTTCCCCTACTACGATCTGAGCATCAGCCTCATTGAGAGGTGATACGATGTATTCCGACGATCCCGATTATAGGGCCGTTATCGAAGCCGATGGCAGGTCAATATCCATTTACATGTCCCTGGGCGTGGACATCGACAACACCGCCGCCGATGACATCACCGCCGTAACGGTCGATTCCCTGCCCATGAGCAACACTTCACAGATGACCGATGCAAATTATGAACTGACGAAGGAATTCGCTACATACGAGGCTTATGGCATTGCTACGGCTGCATCCGCAGGCATGATCGTCCCTCCATTACAGGCACATGCCTATCCTCCTGAAACAGGAATATGGAGCCAGGGCTTATGCGATGATGGGGGGAACATAGACTTCACCATGGCCATCGCATTATCGGCGGTCCATGAGTCGGCATTCACGATATACACCGAAGGGCCGAACATCCTGGAAGGCGAGGTCATATTCTCATATACGGAGAACGGGGAGACACAGTCGGAGACAGTCGCTCTGGACCCTCATAACGGTTATGCAGTGGCATCAGGGAGCCATAAGTACGACACGGTCACGGTCAACATAACCAAGCTGGACGGCGCATACCAGCATCTGAGGATAACGGAGGTCGAGTTTGGCGACTCCATAACATTGGCGACGGATAAGCTGGCTGGCGAGGTCGTATTTATCGACGAGATAGACGTCCTCGGTGTCGGTATGCCTCTATCCGAGCTGGATCTGGAGCTGGTCAACGTACTCGGAGATTATGATGTGGATAAACCGAATACTCTATACACACAGCTGGCGATAGGCAATCCGCTGAATCTGTCCTACACGATAGATGCAGGCACATTCAGGAAGACGATCCCGATGGCGCACCTGTTCATCGGAGCCAAGAGGACCAATGGTGACAGACTGCTGGTGACGGCATACGATGTGCGCTGGAACCTCGGACGTTCCTATTATGTCTGGAGCCTGGACCCTGCTGAGGATTTGGGGACCACATTGGCGGAGCTGTTCGAGGCCCACGAGCTCGGTTATGTCATTGATGAAGCGGTCAACCAGATTTATCCGCAGGGAGCCTGCACCTTCACGGACGAGACCACAGTGCTCGATGACATCCAGAAGGTAGCACAGGCATACGGACTCATCATAAGGCCGTCCAGAAGGGGGAACATCGAGGTATCCACAGCCTGGAACGGGGACCAGTACGGCACCATTCCGGTCAACAATATGTACTCCTGGCCAGGGTCCAACCAGTACAACAAGTACAACGTCATAGACATCAGATACGGGAGCAACGGGGATTATCACAGGTATGTCCAGGACTTCAGCGAGGTCGGGACCGTCAAGAACATCCTGTCGATAAACAACGACCTCATCCTCACGGAGCAGATGGCCATACAGGTCTATGCAAGGACCAGGGCGCAGATATACAATTCAGCCCAGGATGTCGATTGGAGAGGCGACCCTTCGCTGGACCTCGGAGATACCGTCGGCGTACATAACAGATGGACTCAGGACGGCACTGCACAGACGTACAGAGCGACCAAGAGAGAGATCAGATACGACGGAGCAATGAGGGAGACGACGACATTCGTTAGATGACGCTGGATAATATATACATCCGATGGTAATAATAGCTCATGAAGAGGTCAACCATTGTCATTTTGATAATTGTCCTCGCTCTCCTGGCAATATTCCTCATAATCGGAGCATCCGGGAGCAGCGATCCAGACGTTCGTTATAACTATGAAGATAACGCAGTAGACGGGTTCATGGGGAAATACGGATATGAGAAAGCGAAGGAAGGTTATGTGTTCGTTATAGTGACGATCCACGCATACAACGACCGTGCCGACAGCGTATCTATGAGTCCACTTACTTGGGCCTGGAGGGTCCAAGCTGGCGGTATAGAGTATTCCTCGGACATTTCGACGTTCAGTCATCCACTCTATAAAACTGGTAAAATACTGAAAGGATACCATGAGAGGTTCGTCATTGTCTTCCAGATCCCACAGCAATACGCATCCAACTACACCATAAAGGAAGATTACCAGTGGGGATATGAGAAGGTCGTCCGTGACACCTCGATCGTTGTCTGAAAACATGAGGGGGCGACCCCTCTTTTATAGCTAATCTTATTAACGCCGTTAACATTCATATTTTCATGGCCATATCTACCGTTAAAGTCACAGTCAATGGTCAGGAGTACACGCTTTCGTACAATTCCACGACAGGGAAGTACGAGGCGAGTCTGACCGCACCATCGAAATCATCCGGATCGCATAACAGCGGGAGCGGAGTGGACATCGGAACACCAGCACAAGGCAAAGGGTACTATCCCGTATCTCTGGCCGTTACAGATGATGCCGGGAACGTCACCTCGGCAGATGCCGATCATGCCACGTGGGGAACCCATCTCAGGCTCGAGGTCGAGGAGGAGACCGCACCTGTCGCAGAGATAACCTATCCGTCCACCGGAGCGAGGATAACCTCATCCAGACCCACGTTCACGTTCACACTAACGGACGAGGGTTCGGGAGTGAACCCCTCCGCATGCTATATCAAGATCGACACCGGAGACGCAATCGCCGTCACTCCCAGTATCTCCGGAGGGACGGCATCATGTTCCTACACTCCGACCACGGCACTGTCCGAAGGATCTCACACCATCGAGGTTTACGGATCGGATTATGACGGCAACGTGGCGACGCATGTATCCGCATCGTTCTACATCGACACCGTTGCGCCTACTCTGAACGTCAGCGCACCCTCGGACAACCTCAAGACCAACAACTCACAGCTCACCGTCAGCGGTACTACCAACGATGCAACCTCCAGCCCCGTGACCATCGCGATCACGGTCGGAAGCACAACCTACGCACCCAATGTCGGCAACGATGGTACGTTCAGTCAGGTCGTATCACTTTCCGAGGGAAGCAACACCATAACCATCACCGCGACCGATTCCGCAGGTCTCACTACGACCGTCACCAGAACGGTCATCCTTGATACCGCAGCACCTCAGATCGTGAGCATCAACATAACGCCCAACCCTGCGACCACTGGTGGCGGTTACACCATCGCAGTCGAGGTAACGGACGCATGACCGTAACGGAGGTCTGGGGCAGGGTCCAGGGTCTGGATTCCTCCCTGATCTCCCAAGAGGGGGATGTGTGGACATTCACCGTCCCCCCTTGGGTCACCAATCCGGTTATCGCCGAGTTCTGGGCGAAGGATGACGCAGGCAACATCGCGTATCGTTCGGCGGTCCTGTCAATAGAGAACGGGACGGTCAAGTGCATCAATTGGATGCATACGGACGGGATATGCCTCATGCAGAGCATCAAGCGTTCGGGAGGCATCGTCAGCGTGAGACCGGACATTGTGATGCAGAAACACATCTGTCCACGGATGGAGGCATGACATGGAGACAGCATATTACGGAGAATCATTCGAGCAGCCGTTCACGATGTACGACGCACGTGATAGGACCAAGACCGTCGATTCGGCGACGTTCGTCGTGACCGTAGGGGATGTAACGGTACAGTCCGGAGCGTTGGCGCTGGACGAGGACGGCCACACAGGTTCGTTCAGATTCATAGCGGATAATCTCGGAGTGCATACGATCGTCATAACGTGGCGCATAGGGGACGATGTCTGGAAGATGCCGTTCCTGATGAACGTGGTGAGCCCATGAGCGTATCGAAGTCCGCAGTAATCGGGTTCATAGGCATAACGCCGAACCCTGTCAAGGCACAGTCGGCATATCTGATTCAGGCAGGGGTCACCGAGAGCTACAACACGTGGAACAAGTACGCTACAACGACTTGGGCGGAGATGTCCACAATGA
>CALAVG010000248.1 GCA_937892275.1 uncultured Methanomicrobiales archaeon
CGAACTTAAAGGCAGGATCTCTGAGGGGGACATCGATTACGTGATAGCACGCAACCAAGACCGCATCTCGCGTGAGCCTTCCGATTATCAGACCTTCCTCAATTACTGTAAGCAGTTCAGGGTCAGGGTAAGATACTCGGACAACGACGCCAAGCCCGAAACCCCCGAAGGGGTACTGTTCGATTCCCTTCAATCGGGATTGGCCAAGGCCGACAATATGAAGAGATCGTCCGGTACGAAGAAAGGGATGGCTACCGCGAAGCTCAACGGGATCCATTGCGGAAGGTACATCTCATTCTGTTTCTCGGATGAGATCAATGATAACAAGAACAGGATCCAAACACAGGGGGAGCACCGCACCGTCATCGTCTCCGTCGACACCGTTCTCGATTTCGCAAGGAACGGTTACTCGATCCCGAAGGCGGCGAGGGAGTTGGGGACATCCCCCGACACCCTTCGTCGTAACATACGCGCAAAAGGGATAGAAACACAATACTACGAAATTTACGAAAAAACGCACGCAAAAGGGAACACAAGCAAAAGGGATGAAAACACCGAGGAAAACGCACGCAGAAGGGATGAAGAATGAATTACGCAAAAGGGAACCCTTATGAGACCGACTTAAACCCTTTTGAGACAAAGGGGGTGAAGCTATGAAGTCCTATCCTCCCAAACCGGTAGTCGTCATCGACCGTACGATCCCGGAGAGGAAGAAGGTGAGATATGAGGTGCCGTGCGTCAAGTGCGGTAAGATCTCGGAGTATCACAACAGCTTCTACGACACCGATCATCTCAAGGGCGACATCATGTTCCTTTGCCCGGAACATCAGAAGCTCTTCTACGACTTCATCAAGAAATGGAGGGATGAATGATGGAAGGTTCGGAAGAATTGACAATCGAGAAGTGTCCGTTCTGTAGCAACGAACCGAACGCCATCGCCGTCAGCATCCGTGGACAGATCTTCTGCCGGTGTGGTGCAGAGATCCGTACGAACATCGATCCTGAGACGGGTCTGGTTCAGAGAATCGTTCTGCTGATCAAGAAATGGAATGCTCGTGCAGGTAGTGAAGGGAAGGCGACCGTCTGTATGAAGGAGGTAGAACCATGTCCATGCTGCGGTTCCGTCAAGATCTCTTTGTTATCCGACCACTCCGGCCTGGAATGCAAATGCGGCCTAAGACTGAAACCGTCCAGCAACAAGCTGCTGAGCGTGGCCGACCTCATAACGATTTGGAATACCAGGGGGCAATACGATGACTGAGGTCAAGGCGCAGGTGTATTCGCTCCTCCAAGAGAAGGATATGACCATCGTCGAGCTCATGGAGGCGATTTATCCCGACCTCGAAGGTATGGAGCTCCTCGACTTCACAGCCGGTATCCCTCCCTATTT
>CALAVG010000249.1 GCA_937892275.1 uncultured Methanomicrobiales archaeon
GGTACGGTCACCGAATCCGGAGAAGCGGCATACATGAGCTTCCAGAACGGATACAACGTCGTCGTATCCCACAGGTCCGGAGAATCCGAGGACACCACCATCGCAGACCTTTCAGTCGGATGGGGTTCCGGAGAGATCAAGACCGGTGCACCCGCGAGGGGAGAGAGGACGGCCAAGTACAACCGTCTGCTCAGGATCGAAGAGGAGCTCGGTTCCAAGGCCAAGTTCCCGGGAGTATCCAAGTTCCACCTCTGAGGCAATCCCATGGAGAACGACAGGAACATTCCCCTGCTGTGCGATTACTACGAGTACACGATGTCCAACGGATACGTGGACAACGGACGCCAGGACAACATAGTGTACTTCGACATATACTTCAGGAACGTCCCCGACAGGGGAGGTTTCTGCATATTCGCAGGTCTGGAGCAGCTGGTGGACTATATCCTGAACCTCCGCTTCACGGATTCGGATATAGAGTTCCTGCGTTCCAAGAACACCTTCTCTGAGAAGTTCCTCCAGTATCTGAAGGACTTCCGTTTCACTGGCGACGTATGGGCCATTCCGGAGGGGACCCCTGTGTTCCCCGGAGAGCCTTTGGTAACGATCAGGGCACCCATAGCACAGGCACAGATCCTGGAGACGTTCTCCCTGCTTACGCTCAATCACCAGACCCTCATAGCCACCAAAGCCAACCGTATCGTCAGAGCGGCGGATGGAAGGGTCGTCCTGGAATTCGGTTCCAGGAGGGCACAGGGCACCGATGCGGCCATACTGGGCGCAAGAGCGGCCTACATCGCTGGATGCGGCGGTACCGCATGCACGGTGAGCGACAAATGGTACGGAGTGCCTGCGAGTGGTACAATGGCCCACTCATGGGTCATGATGTTCAATTCGGAGTACGAGGCATTCGTGAAGTTCTGTGAACTGTACCCCAATAACGCTACGCTGCTCGTCGACACCTACGATACGCTCAAGAGCGGTATCCCCAACGCCATAAAGGCGTTCAAGGCCACAGGTATCACTAAATGCGCCATACGCCTCGATTCGGGCGACTTCTCGTTCCTCACGAAGAAGGCAAGGAAGATCCTCGACGATGCTGGATTCAAGGACTGCAAGATCATAGTCTCGAATGCCCTCGACGAGAATCTCATCAAAGACCTTCTCGACCAGGGTGCGATCATAGACGGATTCGGCGTAGGGGACAATCTCATCACATCCCACAGCGACCCCGTGCTCAACGGAGTGTTCAAACTAGTCGCTACAGAGGAGGATGGCGTCATCACCCCGAGGATCAAGATATCCGAGAACGTGGAGAAGATCACCACACCCCACTTCAAGAAGATCTACAGGATCTACGGCAAGGACGGCATGGCCGTTGCCGACCTCATATGCATCCATGACGAGGTAATTGACACAACGAAACCTTTGGAGCTGTTCGATCCCTCGGCAACATGGAAGAGGAAGACGATGACAGAGTATACTGCGAAGGAACTCATGGTCAAGGTCATCGAGAACGGTGAGCTCGTGCACGAACTCCCCTCGCTCCCGGAGATCCGCGAGCACTGCGCAAAGGAATTGGATACGCTATGGGATGAGGTGAAGCGTTTCGCCAACCCCCATCAGTACTATGTTGATCTCTCCCAGAAATTATGGGACGTGAAGAAGGACCTTATAAGCAATCCTAGGCAGTGACGAAAAGCGTGGCGGAATTACGATTTTCGTATCATCTGATGGATTTTTATACTCAAAAGTAGCGTTAAAATCGCTTATATGATATATATAAAGCTTACTATCCAAAAATGTACAAATTTCGATTATATTATTCGACTAAATGGGATAACAGAATCTTGTTAAACTAAGGGTTTATATCAGACATAGTTTGTCATGTGTCTTGTAGGTGCGTCGGTCACTTTTGACTGCAATCAAGCCCGATGCAAGCTGCGTGTTGGGGGACCAAGAGATGGATGGAGATACGTGTAACGTTGGAAGTTACATTCCGCATGCACAGTCCAGGATCAGACTGGACATGTTCTCGTCGGAGAACGAGATGTGTGTATACTGTGCCTGCGGACGTATCGTCGCCTTGGACAAAGCCGAGATGCAGCTCAAGATTTCTCTGGGAAAGGATCTCGAATGCATGTCCTGCCGGAACAGGCGGATAGCCAACGAGATCGACTACCTGAACAACCTCTACGATGGTCTCATCGATGAGGAATCGTATTAACTCTAAGAACATTAGAGAGTAATACTAATTTTTATTTCGTGTTACTGTTAATAAACCCTCTGCAGACTGGTATATAATGCCTAGCGATAGGTTATTAAAAATGGTGGATTAACCATCCAACCATTGTTCTCCCGTCACTCGGACGAGGCCTTCTTCTTCGCAGGAGTCTTGACGGTACGAGCGGCCTTCTTCTTGGCCGGACAGTCAGGGTTGATGCACTCCTCCAAAGAACCTACCTTGATCATAGGTGCCTTACAGATCGCACAGGACTTCCCTGCGGGCGCTATGGTGCCTCTGGGCCTCAGCGGGTACGTCTGCGTACAGGCGGGCCATGCGGAGCATCCTGCGAACCTCTTGCCTGCCTTGGAGAACATTATCCTGATATGACCGTTGTTACAGGTAGGACAGAGTCCGAGATCGTTCATGGCGATGTTGCTCGTACACTTGGGATCGATGCACTGCACCGACGGAGGGTTGCCTCTCCTGATGATCCTGAGCTGCGGGAGACCGCACACGGGACATGTCGTATCGACGGTCTGTATGAGAGCTCCTCTGGGAAGCGGATACGCACGCTTGCAGTCCGGGTATCCGTCGCATCCGATGAAGTTACCGTTCTTGGACCTCTTGACCGACATGTTGTTGCCGCACGTAGGGCAGATACCGATGTGCTGCTGCGAATGCAGGGCATCCTTAATCTCCTTACCGATATCGGCGGATTCATCGGATATCTTGACGGCCACATCGTGGAGCATCTCCTGCGACTCCGATACGACGGAGTCGAGGGTCCTCTTACCCTCCGAGATCGAGAGCATATCGGATTCTAACTTGGCCGTCATATCAGGCTCCGTGATTCCTCCTCCGTGCTTCTCCAGCGACTTCGTGAGCGCGATACCGCTGGGGGTGGGGATCATGTAGTTACCCTGCACATAGTTCCTGGAGAACAGCTTTCCGATGATGTCGTGCCTCGTACTCTTGGTACCGAGCTGAAGCCTGTCCATCTCCTGGATAAGCGAACCCTGGTTGTACCTGTACGGGGGCTTGGTCTCCGATTCCACGATCGCCATCGACCTGATGTCGATCACGTCACCTTCCTTCATGGCAGGGAGCTTGCTCTCGTTCGCCGGGAGATACTTCTTGTAGTACTTCTTCCAGCCGGCCTCCTTGAGCACGTATCCTGTGGATTCGAAGTTCTCTCCCTCCACATCGATGACGCACTTAGTGACCTCTGCCTTGGCGTTAGGTGCGACAGTGGCGAGGAACCTCCTCACGATGAGCTCGTAGAGCTTCCACTTGTCGCCCTTCATCTTATCCGATGTCGCTCCGGCAGTGGGGTAGATAGGTGGATGGTCCGTTGTGGTCCTCTTTCCCTTCGAGGGATAGATCCTTTCCTGAGCGAGGATCTCCGCCGCCTCCGCTTTGAAATCCGAATCCTTGAGCTTGTCCAATACGGACCTGAGGTTGAGGCTCTTGGGATATTCCGTGTTCTCCGTACGGGGGTACGAGATGTATCCTCCGGTGTAGAGGTCCTCGGCGAGTTTCATGGCCGTCGTGGGAGGGATACCAATCTTGTTGGCCTCGACCTGCATCATAGTGGTATCGAAAGGCGCGGGCCTGTACTCCTCCTTGGACTCTGACTGATATTTGGCGACAGTACCGGTCTTGCTGCCGTTCACCTTCGCCAGGACCGCTTCGGCCTCTTCCTTCTTCCAGAAGGGGTTCTTCTCGTGGTCCCCTTTGAATGCGAGCATTCCGAACTTGCCCACGAGGTTCCAATAGGGAACTGGGACGAAGTTCTCGATCTCCTCGTGCCTGTCGACAAGGAGCTTGAGGGTAGGGCTCTGTACCCTTCCTACCGACATGAAGTTGTTACCGACCTGTCCCGACGAGAGGGATATCAATCTTGTGAGCACCGCTCCCCATGAGAGGTCCACGATCTGCCTTGCCTCTGCGGCATCGGCGAGCTTCTCGTCCGGATCTGTGAGGTTCGCGAACGCCGCCTCCACCTCTCCCTTTGTCAGGGCGCTGAACTTTGCCCTTCTGACCTTGGTCATATCGGCATCGATGGACTTGACGGTCTCCATACCGATGAGCTCTCCTTCCCTGTCGTAGTCAGTAGCGATGATGATCTCGTCCGCGTTGGATGCGAGATCCTTTATGGTGCTGAGGATGGACTTGACGCGTACCGTCTTCACCTGGGGTGCGAATACAAGGTCCGGAGGGTTGATCGCGCTCCAATCGTTGTATTCCTTTGGATAATCCAATTCTATAATATGACCCCTGAGACTGACGACATCGTAGTCGTCGCCTCCTGCGGTGAACGAGATCACCGTGGCCCCGCTCGTGCTCTTCGATGTAGATTTACCGTCGGAGAGTATTGTTGAGATTCTTCTTGCGGCGTTTGCCTTCTCGGTGATGATAAGTTTCCTCATAGCCTATTAAGAACTGTCCAGATGGTATTTATTTAGTTGGGTAAAGGCTTCGGATTCGCGATTATTCGCGTATTATTTTAATTATAAATAATAAGGGGTCCGCCCCGGAGGACGGGCCCGGTTTGATCAAGGTGTCTGCTGCTTGCCTTTGTACCTTGCGAGGAACACGACGAGAGCGATGAGCAGGATGATCACTACCACGACGATGACGATCGTCATTGTAGCGTCGGAACCCGAGGAACGCTCGTGGGAGGATGTGATGCAGTAGAGCTTTCCGTCGTTCTTTGCGAACACGATCTCACCATTGGGTCCGATCTTGACGGAGTTGGTGCTGTCCGCGGTTGCAGTACCGACCTTCAGATCGAATGTACGGATCTCCTTCGTCTTGACGTTGTACTCGAAGCATATCAGTCCGTCGACAGGCGTCAGAGGGTTGGGTATACCTGCAGGGGAGACATAACCCCTTACGTAACCGTCGTCACCTGCAGCGATCGCGATGTTGCTGTAGGTCTTTCCAAGACGTGAATCCTTCTCTGTGCTTGCGATGACGGTTCCGGTCTTCATGTCGAATACCTCGAATCTCAGTCCGGCCTGGGCGTATCCGAGACCGTCAACTACGACGAGGCATGAACCGTATGTATCGTTGAATCCATTGGACAGATACTTCACCGAGTCGGTCTTGAACTTACCATCGGATCCGACATCGACTGTGAACATGACCTTGTAGTCGGTCCCCTCGCGGACAGGTGTGTACATACTGTCCCAATGGGTGGTCACTATGACCTTGTCATCGAAGCACTGGATGAAACCGCTGTTCCAGTACGTGCCCTTGATATCGGTCATCTCGATGCTGTCGACCTGCTTTCCCGTGGCCTTGTCGACACAATAGAGGACACGCAACGTTGCATCCGACTCTCCGATTCCGGGGTAGAAGATGTACTTGCCATTGAATGCCAGCGAGACGGTGAGCGTGTAACCGTCGATGTAGAATATGAAAGGCTCCGACCACTTGGTGGACTGGACGTTGTCAGACTTGGATTTGTCCTCGTCGGTGGCAGGGAAGCAATTGCATGTCTTGTCGGCCTTCACGACGTACCAGTATCCGTCCTCGTAGTATCCCTGATCGGATGTGATACCGAGAGTGTATACCTGGTTGAGTTCCAGATCGTAAACGTTTCCCGATGCGGGATCGAGAATGAGTCCTCCACCGACCGCAAGGTAATCGTTTCCGGAAGTGACCCCGGTAGCGGCCTTCTTTACCTCTGTTCCGGTCTTGATCTCCTTCTTGATGATATCTCCGTTCTTATCGGTCATGAAAACGTACTCGCCAACGATGGCGTAACCGCGTACGTTGTCAGTCGTCCATGTAGTAGATTTGGTGTTCTCATTGACTCCGTCGGAGTCCGAAAGGACCTCCATAAGCTCTCCGCTGAAATAATAGTCATCAGACTTGGCATCGGAATCGAAGGCGTCGGGTGCCACAACGATAACGAACGATGCCAACAGCAGAAGGCATACGGAAAGGACCGCGCTTGCCTTGAATGCTCTTATTGAATTCATTGGATGATACACCCAACCTCCAATATTAACCTATATCGACGAAAGATTGAAAAGGGTGCCAGACGGCACCCTGTAGAAGAATCAGTGCCTGTGACCGACGTGGTGGAGGTTTCCGGAGGAGGGTGCGACCATGGTGAGCCTTCCCCTGAGGACACCTTTCAGGCTTGTGACCTCGGATGCGAAGTCCTTGAGGTTCTTGAGCTTCTCTTCGCAGATGAGAATCTCCATGCACTTGTCGTCATCGAGGTGGATGTGGACAGACGTCTTGACGAGGTTGTGGTGGTGATGCTGCAGGTCCGTGAGCCTGTCCCCTACGGCAGAGGATGTGTGATCATAGACTATCACTATCGTTCCTACCATCCATTCGTCATCGTTCTTCCATTCGTTCTCCGCGAGCGAGTCGCGGACAAGATCACGCAGGGCCTCGGATCTGCTGCTGTATCCTTTCTTGGCGATATCTTCGTCGAAAGCTTCCAAAAGATTCGGTTCGAGGGATACCCCTATACGTGTTACGCCTGTCATGCATACGAAAAGCATATTCTAGGTTAAATAAGTGTTACTGAGACAGACTTTGGATAAGTCGGACCGAGATGCATTCTCACATCACGAACGGTAGGATCAGGTTGAAAACGGTACCTAGCGCAACAGCGACGACGATAGCGGATGCGAAGATGATCATGGTATCCCTCGTTCCCATCTCCCTGTGGAGAGCGACCATGGTTGATAGGCACGTCACGTATATCGCCATGACCAGGCCGAATATCACATACTGTGCAGGGGTCATGAACTGCGACATGTCCGTGATGCCCTGGGATGCTGCAAGTACGACAAGCATACCGTAGGACATCTCCTTGCGCACAAGACCGACGATGAATGCGATTATCGTTATCGCCGGAAGACCCAACAGTCCGGACGTCAGCCACGACATGGGATCGACCAGCATGTCAAGGAATCCGTAGTAGATGAGGAAGGCCTTCGAGAAGGTACCTGAACTGAGCGGCGTCCCATACAATCACGTCCTGAAGAAGTTTCGCAGGGCATCCATGATGATGGATGCCGACAGAAATTGGATGATACGCAAGATCACCGACTCCGACCGCAACATCCTGATTGATCTAGGGCTTCTGCCGCGTATAATCGATGTAAAGAATCCTAGAGGGAGGCCTAAGAAGGAACATTCCGAATCTAAGACTAAAAGACCGAGGGGACGTCCACGGAAAGACTCTTCATCTGAAGGAGAGGTTTAAAAGTATAGCGTTTCGTTTTGTGAAAGCGTTATTCAAACCTATGTGTAAAACCGAATGATTCACATTGTAAAACGAATCAACATGTTAAAAACCAATATGGGAGATACTCACGGCAACATGGACAGTACATTCATCGTCATCGGCCACCGTGCCAAGACCACCGCCGACTTCGAATTCAACGACATCGCCGGATCCGGAGGAAGCCTTGATGTCCTGGCAAGATGCATCGGCACGACATTCTGCCTCAGCAACGGTCTGAGGAAGGAATCCAGGGCATACCTGGTCCTTCTGGGCGGGAAGGATGCACCCAAGACGATTAAGATATGCGGAAATGAGATCCAAGGGCTGAACTCTGACGAGAGGAGCATCGCGGGACTGATGCGTGCCGCTCTGAAGAAGGAAGCAGTGAAAGGCAAATGGACGAAGTCCACCACAGGGGTCTACATATCCAGGGCAGGATTCGAGGACATTCTCCGCGAGCTGTCCGAAGAAGGGGTGACCTTCGTTCACCTGAGGGAGTCCGGTGTCGACATCAGGGGATTCGAATTCCCGCCTCATCCGTGCTTCATACTCGGTGATAACGCCGATCTGACAGAAGAGGAGGAAGGGGTGCTGAATGCACACCCGTTCCTCAAGGTTTCCGTGGGACCCATAAGCTACCATGCGAGCCAGTGCATCACGATAGTCCACAACGAGATGGACCGCAGATGTCCCTGATCGCAGATATCGCACTTCAGGCCCCGGGATTATGAGTTTCAAAAGACGTCGTCCTTGTCCCTCTTCATCTGTTCCTTGAGGGCCTTGGCCTCGGCATCAGTGGTCTCGATCTCCTCGAGCTTCGCATCCTGGTCGGCCTTGATGCTCTCCCTCTCCCCCTGACCCCTGGCCCTTATCTCCTCGAGCTGGAGCTCCAGGTCCTCGATGGTCTTCCTGGAGACGTTGATGCGCTCCACCAGGTCGCCGAAGCAGTCCTTGTGGGATGCATCGCCGTCATATGTGAAGCGGTAGTACTCCTTCCCGATGGTCTCGTAGCATTCTCTGACCTGCTCCTTCTCGGCCTTTATCTGGGACGCAATCTTGCTGGCATCCCTGCTCTCGTTGTACTTGCTCGCTGTGCTCTTCGCCGTTGCCTTTGCTTTGGTTATGGTCTTATCCAAGAATCCCATCCAATCACCTAGCGATGGATGATTACCATCACACGATGTATAAATGAACTTGCATTGGGACGCACATTCTCGCACCGTTAATGGAATCCTTTTTTATCAATGGTACTCGATGCGTGCATTATGTCAGTTGAATCTGAGAATCTCGAGAACGCCCTGGTATCAGCAGTCAAGAGTCAGGTACAGGGCGAAGATGTTGCTGTAGCATTCTCCGGAGGACTGGACTCCGGTCTGGTCGCCGCGATCGCAAAGGAACACGCGAGATCTGTCACGCTGTACACATCTGGAAAGGACAGTTCATACGACGTGGTCATGGCCAGAGAGATGTCCGAGAAGCTCGGTCTCCCGTGGCTGCACATCCCCCTCAACGAGGACAACATCGAGGCGAGGCTCAGGGAGATGATCTCCATCACCGGAACCTCCAGTCCTCTCACGCTCTCGTTCGAGCTCCCGTTGTTCTTCGTCTGCAGGACCGTCCGCGAGAAGTACGTCCTGAGCGGACAGGGTTCGGATGAGTTATTCGCAGGATACTCCAAGTACATCGGACTCCCCGTCGAGGAACTCGAGAGGATGAGGAAGGCGGACATGGGTAAGCTCATCTCGTCCACCATCCCTCACGAGACCAAGGTCGCTGACCACTTCGGAAGGAAGGTACTGTATCCCTACATGGATCCGTTGGTCACCATGCAGGTCAACGCAATGGACCTCAAGGAACTCGTACCCGCGGACCAGGACCACAGGAAGATGCTCCTCAGGCAGGTCGCCAACAACCTCGGTTACCCGTTCATCGCCGAAAAGAAGAAGAAAGCGGCGCAGTACGGATCCGGAACGATGGACCTTGTTCGCAAAGTCGCCTCCGACAGGGGACTGACCTACGCGGAACTGGTCGATCAGATTTACAAAGAGATCTTCGAGTGAGCGATGTACTCCATGTACATCCTCGCTGGATCCAGGTCGGTCAGGGAGTAAAGCATCCTGGTACCGACCACATCCTCTATCTCGTTGAGATAGACCTTACCGTCCCCGAACACGAAATCGATGCCGATGAAGTCGGCCATCAATTCGGGGAGGATCCTTCTTACGATTTGTTTGATCTCATCGGGAGTCTCCACGAGTTCCGCCTTGCCTCCGAGTTTGAAGTTCGCCCTGAAATCCTTATCGGATGAACGAAGGACCGATGCGATTATCCTTCCGCCTAGGACGTAGACCCTCATGTCCTTCCCGGGATCTGATGCAAAGCTCTGGATGATCGGCCTCCTCCCCTCGAGTTCCGAGACACATCTGTCGACATCCTCTTTGGAATCCGCCTTGAAGACCTCCGTACCACCGTGACCTATGCATGATTTCACCACCCACGGCGGACCAGCAGGCATCTCCTGTCCGGGGAAGGAGAACGGAAGTATCGGGATGCCAAGGCCCCTGACAAAGGAGTATGCGAATGCCTTGTCGTTGCATATCCTGCACACTGATGACCTGTTGTAGACGGTGCTGCCGTAATCCTCCAGCTGCGAGAGTATGTCGCTGTCCCTGATGCGGGAGACCACGACCTCTGGTGCATCCTCATAGTCTATCGAATCCGTCGTTACTATGGAGCAATCGAAACCCAATTCATTACCCGATTCCATAAGACGTTCGGCGAAGAAACGGTTGCCTTCCAAGTCTTCCTTGTCGTACAGGATCCAGCATCTCACGGTATCACTGCATGAATTCCTTGATGTATCCGATCATCAGGTCCGACACATCGATACCTGTAGCATTCAGAAGGTTCTTGATGTGGGCGTTGGAATTCACTTCACATACATCGGGACCGTCCTTGGTCTGAAGGATATCCACTCCGGCGAAGTCCGCCTGAACAGCGGAAGCCGCCTCCACGGCCAA
>CALAVG010000250.1 GCA_937892275.1 uncultured Methanomicrobiales archaeon
TTCAGCTTAATTCGGTGTAAGATGAGGTTTATTAAAATGTTTATGGCAGGAGCCTCATTGAAACCATCGCGCAACGATTCGTTTTTGATTTGAGAACCAGGTTTGATTGGTCATTTTTTCATTCAGCTGATAAATGTATATTATCGGGGATTTTTCTAATATTTAGTTTTTACTATAATTTATATATAATTAATACATACTGAAATTGATAGAATTTGGGCATAGCCAGATGCATAAATGATATCAAGAATAGTAGGGGGAGTCGCTCTTGTTTTCCTGACTTGACGCCTCCCCCCGGAGGCCATGTTACCATGACAGATGGATGTATTACTAACGGGGATAAGAAGATTGATGGTAGAAAGCTGAGAAGGGGGAAGAGAGGGAACTATAATCGCAGGCGTGTGGACCAGCCGGAGCTGTTCGTGAGATACATGCAGCTGCTGATGGCGATCATGGAGGTGCTGGAAGTTCCGATATATCTCTCGAAGAAAAGCAACCACATCTACACCTACAGGCAGAAGATCTGCCTGTTGGTGTTCAGGCAAAGGCTGAAGTTATCTTATGAACAGTTCGAGAAGGACCTTCCGAACTACAAGAACGTCCTCCACGCCATCGGGCTTGACACATATTATCCTGAGAAATCCACATTATGCAGGTTTGAGAACAGCCTTGACCCAAAGGTCATGGAGGCTGTAGTGAACGCCTTCCAGGCGTTCTGTAGGAAGAAATGCATCCTTGCCGTAGACGGTACTGGATTCAGCAACTTCCTCCGTTCAGCACATTTCGCCAAGCGCTGCAAGGATTTCGGGATCAAGAAGGAACCCAGATCCTTCACCAAAGCATCATTGGTCGGGGATGTTTCCAACCACATTGTCATTTCAGCGCGTGTATCCCCCTTCAGGAAGCATGATTCGACATTCATACCTGAACATACTAAGGACCTCATGGGGATGGATATCTCAAGGATGGTCCTGGACAAAGGGTATGATGGAGAGAATATCCATAATCATCTTCGCTCGCATCTCGGATGCGAGACGATCATCCCCGTGAGGCAAAGCCGCGGAAACCGTGGCTTCAGCCAGCACGGGATCTATAGGCGCCAGATGCTAAGGCTTCTGGTCCCTGGGAGCGAATACCAGGAAACATACAATCAAAGGCCGCAAATCGAATGCACGAACTTCATGATCAAGACACATACTGGATCCCACATATTGGCTCGTAACGACAGATCGAAGGAGAATGTGGGCCTATGCAAGGTTTTAGCTCACAATTGCAAGATCGTCTGTGAACACGACATGGATTGGCTATTAAGGGTATGATTTCAATGAGGCTCCGAATGATTTTTGCCAACAAATGTTAAATCCGTTCCTCCCATACCCAAAACTAGGTACCCAGATGAGAGAGAAGAGAACACCGTCGGAATTAGAGGCCCTTTGGAAAGAGGACGATATGGTTGACGGGCAGAAGGTCAGGGCAATGGTCATGATCATGCGTACCAACGGATGCTGTTGGGTGAAGCATGGCGGATGCACCATGTGCGGATACAAGGAAGCGTCTCTCATGAATGTCACACCTGACGATCTCCTCAAACAGCTGGAACAGGCGCTATCGAGGTACAAGGACGAACCTTTTGTCAAGATGTACACATCCGGGAGTTTCCTGGACGATAACGAGGTACCTC
>CALAVG010000251.1 GCA_937892275.1 uncultured Methanomicrobiales archaeon
GCCGTACTGAATCTTCCGAACGCCCCCTTCCCGGAGATCGCATGCCTGAGCTTCTCCGCCTTCGAATCATCCTCGATGCCGTCGATGAAACACTCCATGGCCCTGTATCCGACATTGTATTCGAAGAAGATGCACACTGTGTCATGCCCGTCGTCCGCTTCTTCAAAATCATCGAATCCATCGAAACGATAGATTATCTTCCCGGTATCGAGGTCGACGTACGCCTCCTGACCGGAATCTATGGCATCCGCTATATCGGAAAGCTTGACTCTGACAGACATTATGAAAGAATCGACATCCTGATAGAAAGTGATTCCCACAGATCGGGAGTGTCAGTTGCGCTTTTGCCTCACCTGTGATTCGTAATGTGTCTGAAACTCCTCCGGGAACCATCATGGGTCATGTATGTTCGTTTCGTCGATTCGTCCCCATATGGCAAAACATCGAATCACATTAGGGAAGTTCATCATACTATTGCGGAACATTACGGAAGATTGCAACCATATTGCAGACGTCTGGGGTCCTGTTGAGGAACCATTGTGGAACATTGCGGAAGAACAATGGCTGATTTGTGATTGATTCTTCCGCTAAATGTTATATGCCCCAAAGTCCTCTGCGTTTCGTAAGAACGAAGAGACAGGGTCGAACCCGGTCCGAATCAGTTTGTGTCGACATGTCTTCCGAGATCAGTTACTATTCAAAACCCACTCAGGAACTCACTCCCGAGGAGTTGCAGCAGTGTTCAGATCTGTACTCCAATCATTATGGCGTCTACAGTGCGGATGACCCGAGGGGCAGAGCGAACACCAACGTCCGCATGTCGGCAGACTATTACAAAAGAAGCTATGTTGCCCCTGGATATCGTGTAGCCATTGCAAAATCGGACGATACGATCATCGGCCATGCGTTTTACATCCGTGAAAAGCTAGATGAGGGCATTTTCACATGGGTTCTCCAATTGGTCGTCCATACGGACTACCGTAAAAGAGGTATCGCGAGTAGATTGCTGCATTCCATATGGGGTTTTTCCAACGATTGCGCCTGGGGTTTGGCTACTACAAACCCATGTACGATCAAGGCCCTTGAACGTACCACACTTCGGCATGCCACAGTAGGCGAGATTCGCAAGAATGAAGAACTTGTCAGGAAGATCTGTGCAAGAATCCCATACATCGAAAATCTGGAGATAGATGAGGACGGTTCGAGGGCATTCACGGATTTCTATGTGGACGCTGAAGAGATCAAGAGTGAATATCTCGGAAAATTCGGTTCGGATTGGCTGCTCGGGGAGTTGAAACCGGGCCAGGAATGGGTCGCATTCACATTCAGGGACCAGTCCTTCGATAAGGATTTCACCGATGAACTGCAGAAGGCGATATCCTACTCCGAAGAGATCCTCAGGGAAGCATATGGCCGTATGGACATGGAGAATCACCCATGGGCTAAACATACTGGGAAGGAACTGGACTTCATATTCGGGGAGTTGGGGAACCCAGACGGGAAGAGGATCCTCGATGCAGGCTGCGGTCAGGGGAGGTACGCCATCGAATTGTCCAGAAGATGCGGGAACTCATCGGTCTGCGGGTTGGATTTCTCCGAATTCAACATAGATACTGCGCGTTCCAAGGCCGGAGGTATCGGGAACGTTTCCTTCCATGTGAAGAACCTGAAGGAGCGTATCGACGGTCGTTACGATCTCATCCTCTGCCTGTATGATGTAATCGGCTCCCTTCCCGAGGAAGAGGACAACGCCCTGATTCTCAGCAACCTGTACGATTGCTGTGCGGAAAGCGGTCATATCGTGCTGTCAGTGATGAACATGGCCCTGACGGTACGCAACGCCAAACCGGAGAATGTGGGCGACATAAACCTCCACCCCGAGATTCTTTACAATCTCCCTTCCGACAACATAATGCAGAGCACCGGGGACATCTTCGATCCGAAACTGTATGCGGTGGACACGGTACGCAACCTGGTCTACC
>CALAVG010000252.1 GCA_937892275.1 uncultured Methanomicrobiales archaeon
GCATGATTCTTCAGATCGATGAAGATGCATTGGATGAGAATTTTTCTTCGTTTGCATCGATGCTCGAGTCGATGGATTTTGCGGAGATTATGGCAGATGGTATTTTGCAGATTAGGTTAGGAGGTGCTGAAAAATGATGAACAAACAAGAGTTGGTTACTGCTCTTCTTTGCAGGCATCTTTCTGAAATAAAAGTCGGAATAATCGTTAAGGGTGTAGACGATATTTTTCCTGAGGAAATCATTAAAGCAATAGCTTCAGAGGAAAAGCATTTGTATGCTGCAGCAATAGGCTATGACGAAGTGGCTTAACGATCTGATGAACTGTACGATATTACTGATTCTATTGAGAAGGCAGTTCTATGGCGCAGCATGCCAGAATGTGCAGGAAGGATTATCGTTCTGCTATTGACAGGAATCCTATATGGAAGCACGGTTTCATCGATTTCGAGGGCATAGTCTCCGAAGAGGGATCTAGATCCGGTAGGGATGCCATCACCTACCCGTTCAAGTATCTGGTCAAGTGTCTCACCGAGGGCGGGAAGAATTCCATCAAGGATGTTCCTGATATCAATTCAGTGAAGGACAAGGACAAGCGCACAATGCTGTTCACACATCTAGGTAACAAATGTTTCAGGACAAGGGACGTGTCCTTCGGCAAAGGTTTCAAGGACCGTATCGGGATGCTGCCAGAAGCGAAGAATGAGGGGCCTTCTGAATGGAAGCGCATCAGGACCATGGCCGATTATGAGTACATTTTCATAGCCGCTGTCAACGAGCAGAGGTCCATTCAGAGATTCAAGAACATCATGGCCGAGCAGAGTGCAGGAGGTCGAAATGTCGCGTTATCCGTTCAATGATGGGATCGAGGAGTTCCTCTCGAGGAGCTTCAGCGATTCCGATGAGCAGTCGGTGGACAAGGGGAGGAACAGTCTCCAGAACATCGGGAGGATCATGCATCTCTTGAAGGAGAAGGGAGTCATTCAATCTGATAATCCCGCACGTATGGTTCCGAATGACATCAGGTGTTTCGTGGAAGAACGTAGATCCGGAGGTATTTCGGAATCCACAGTCTCCAGAGACCTCGCATACCTCAATGATTACCTTAGGTTCCATGATAACAGTTCGGTGGAGGAATACCTGGAGGAGCTCAGGAGGAAGGATATGGAAGAGAGAAGGAGGAACTCGGAGAAGGCTCTGAGGAAGATCTTCCTTCACAATTCCAAGGACATCAAGGGCAACCGTCTTGTGAAGGCATACGCATTCGTCATGCTGGCGATTGTATTCGACATACATCCGGACATGCTCCGCAGGGCGATGCTGCGCAACGCATTCGAGAATGGATGTGTGAACAACTACCGCATCAGATTCATCGATAGGAGCGGTATGGAAAAGGATGAACTTCTCGACCTCAACAGGCTTCCGGTGATCGGCAGATACATCGATCAGACGTATCTGCTCGGATTTGTCAATTCCACACCGAGGCCATTATTCCCATCGTCCAATCCTCTCTTCGATTACATCAGTCCGGACGAATCCAGAGAGCTCAAGCATCAGGT
>CALAVG010000253.1 GCA_937892275.1 uncultured Methanomicrobiales archaeon
CCACGGAAGGATAATCGAGGATACAAAACCCGGTATCGTCACCGGACTGGCATGGACTGCCGGAGGAGGGGACATACTGTTCATCGAATCGTCGTTCATGCCCGGCAAAGGGGATCTTGTCCTGACCGGACAGCTGGGTGATGTGATGCAAGAGTCCGTGAAGATAGCGGTCAGTCTGGTGAAGCAGATGTACCCCAAGAAGGCTGACATGTTCAAGGAGAACGATCTCCATATCCACGTTCCCGAAGGTGCTGTCAAGAAGGACGGGCCCTCGGCTGGAATAACGATCACAACTGCATTGGCATCGTTGGTCACCGGTAAGACGGTGAAGCCCGAGTTCGGTATGACCGGAGAGGTGTCTCTCAGAGGAAGGGTGATGCCGATAGGAGGTCTTCCCGAGAAGCTCATGGCCGCACAGCGTGCCGGGGTCAAGACCGTGTTCATCCCCAAGGACAACGTCGACGACCTCGAGGATGTGGCCGACGAGGTCAAGGAGAAGCTCGAGATTATCCCCGTGACCGAGATATCGGAGGTATTGAGGAAGGTCGGAATAAGCAGATGACGCACCATCCAATGAGGGGCTGACGCCCCTTTCATCTGGATGAAATAGTTTATGTGGTATCTTAGCCTTAAATTGAATGTCTTAGAACTTATATTCATAGCTATTTATAATCAGAAATCCCTAAGGATAGCCATGGAATTCATACACCAACCTGTGGACAGGTTGCCAATTTGTGGAGTAATCGTTTTGATGTCGGTGCTATTTGCCGTAGGCTTTGTAGCGATCGCAGGAATCGATGCAGACAATGCCAATGCGGCGTACAAGGTCTCATATGACCTCGACGGCGGCTCCGGGCAGATATCGGATCAGGAATATGAAGCAGGTCAGCAGTTCTATCTGCCGACATATACAGGTTCCAAGGCTGGTTATGATTTCATCGGCTGGACCGACGGTCAATCCCAATTCTTGCCGAACGTCTCTTACACGATGCCGCAACACAATGTCGTTTTCAAGGCTGTATGGTCGCCTATCACCTATACGGCGATCTTCGATGCCAACGGAGGTACGGGCGACCAGTTGAGTGTAAAGGCGAGATACAATGTCGAGATGCCCAATCCCTCTTCCTATTTCTCTCACACCGGCTACAACATGACCTCTTGGAACACCGCCAAGGACGGCACGGGCACTTCGTTCCCTGCAGTAGGCAACCTAAAGAACCTTACGACGACGGACATGGAGACCATCACCTTGTACGCCCAATGGCAGGCGAAGCAGTTCACAGTGAGATATCTCTATGACGATCAGCCTGAGGCACAATCCTTCGAGGACCAGGTCGCATACGACCAGGCGTATACATTCAGAGGAAAATCCTTCGAACGTCAGGGATACGAACAGAGCGGCTGGACCGATGCCGTGGGCGGAGAGGCGAAGTATCAGCTGGAGCAGGCGGTTCCGGAATGGAACATCGAAGAAGATCTCACGCTCTATCCGTCATGGAGCACGAACACTTACACGGTTACATTCAATGCCAACGGCGGTACCGGGGAGATGTCCCCAGTGGAGGCCGAGTTCGAGAAGGAGGTCGAACTTCCCGAGGCCACATTCACCAATGTGGATCACGCCTTCGATTCATGGAACACCGCCGCGGACGGAACGGGTGAAAAATACCTCGCGGGAAGCAAATTCAAGATCCAGAACGATGTGACGCTCTACGCTCAGTGGACGAACCGTTTCGTCATCTACTACGATCTCACCGGTGGCATCGATGAATTCCCTCCGGAGGTCATGAAATCGGATTCGAATAGCGTCACGATCGAGATCACCGAAAACATACCCAAGTTCAAAGACCACAGATTCATCTCATGGGGTTCCTCAGCAGCATCTCCAGAGAAGAGATACGATCCGGGCGACAGCATCACTCTGACCATTGAATCCCCAGAGATCACTATCTACGCCCAGTGGCTGGATGTTTTCTACATGGAATTCGACGCGATGGGCGGTTTTGGATGCCCCACCACGCAGGTGAATTACTCAGATTCATCATGCACATTCACGATCCCGGACGTCAAGCCTACGAAACCGGGATTCACATTCAGCGGCTGGGCCACCACGTCGACTGGCGAGGCGACACATCAGCCCGGATCGAAGGTGACTCTGGAAAAGGACAACCATTCAATCGTCTTCTATGCGGTATGGTCCCTGGAGGCGACATATAGCCTCGCTTACTCGCCCAACGGCGGTTCCGGAGAACCTGCGATACAGTATGTCAAATCGAACGCCGGAATGGTCGAGATGACCGTTTCGAATGACAAACCCTCAAGGAGCGGTTATGACTTCCGCGGATGGTCCCTTACCCCCGAAGGGGCAGTGGCCTATCAGCCCGGATCCAAGATCGAGCTCAGGATGCCCGATACCAGCGTCGTCCTATATGCGGTCTGGATAGGTCAGTCGGTGCCCGTGGACGGGGTGGAGATAGTCTTCGCCCCCGGTTACATCACGGTGGATTCCACCGTGAAACTCAAGGCCGCGATCCATCCTGATAATGCCACACAGAACACACCAACGTGGACTTCTTCCGACCAGACTGTAGCGACCATATCCTCCGACGGGGTGCTGAAAGGCATCTCCTCAGGGACGGTGACGATTACAGCTTCTGCCGAGAATATGAGCGCAACAGTGAAGGTGAAGGTAACCGATCCCTTGGAGGTCGCCATCATCGTTCAGGACGGTGTGGCAGAGGTGGAGAACGTGGCGGACCTTCTGCAGGAGATAGAAAAGGCCAAGGAATCCGGTACACCCGTGTCCCTTGAGGTCGCGGCCGATGTGGACAAGGTCGTCATGGATCCGGAATTGGTCGATTCGCTGGCGAAGTTCGATGATTCCCAAACTGTCATCACGGCAGGAGGATGCGAGATAGTCGTATCCGCATCCGCATTGTCGGGAATTCCTTCAGCTACATCCGCGGTGACATTCACCACGAAGGTCATTGATACTCCGGAGGAGTATGCAGATCTCGGAGGCGACAAGTGCGTCGATCTGACCGTATCGCTGGACGGGAAGACGGAGAGCGTGAAGTTCGACGACATCGTCATCGTGAAGCTCGATTACGAGCTCAAGGAAGGCGACAATCCCTCTTCGCTCACCGTACTGTACATCAACGACAACGGCGAGACGGAGGTCATGAAGGAATGCTTCTACGAGGATGGCAAAGTATGGTTCACGACAGACCATTTCTCGATGTACATGGTGAAGTTCGACAAGTTCAAGTTCGCTCAGGATTGGTCGTGGATCATGATCATCCTTGCGATCCTGGTCATTATCCTCCTGATCCTCCTGGTCGTCGGGATCCTGTACAGCAGGACCTACTATGTGGACGGTCTGGTGGAGAACACACCTCTAAGGCACATCTATTCCAGTCTTATAGCAAAGAAGAACGGAAAGACGAAAGCCGTTAAACAACCTTGAGGGGTCCCGCACCCCTCCCGGATCGGAGGATACTTCGATCCGATTATTTTATATCGAAATCGTTCACCCTGACGTATCACTATATAAACTTGGTAATGATGACACCGGTCATGGGAAAGAAAAATCTGATCTCGGTCATCGACATGAAGGATGAGTGGCCGGATCTTGTCGACCTTGCAATCAAGCTCAAAGCGGAACGCGGACACCACGGGGATCCCCTTAAGGGAAAGTCCCTCGGTATGATCTTCGAGAAACCCAGCACCAGGACCAGGATATCGTTCGATGTGGCCATCACGGAGCTGGGAGGACATGCTGTATATCTTGACGAATCCAAGATGCAGATCGGAGTCCACAGCGAGACGATGGAGGACACCGCACGTGTCATGAGCAGGTTCGTCCACGGTATCATGTACCGTGCCAACGACTACAAGATGATGGACAAGCTCGGAGACTGGTCAACCGTCCCTGTCGTCAGCGGACTGGACAATCTGGAGCACCCCTGTCAGGCACTCGCCGATATGGTCACCATCAAGGAGAAGCTCGGAGGATTCAGGGGAAAGAAGCTCGTGTACCTCGGAGACGGGAACAATGTTTGTAACTCCCTGCTGTACGCTTCGGCCATCATGGGAATCGACATGATCGCTTGCTGTCCCGCCATCAGGATGCCGAACGCCGAGATCATGTGGAATGCAACGAAGATCGCGGAGGCCAACGGAAGCAAGATCATCGCATCCCACGAGCCCGAAGAGGCATGTAAGGATGCGGATGTCCTGTACACGGACACATGGATCTCCATGGGTGACAAGACGCCCGAGGAGGAGGCCATCAGGATCTTCAAGCCGTATCAGATCAACGATGATTTGATAGCAATCGCGAAACCCTCATGCATAGTCATGCACTGCCTCCCCGCACACCGCGGACAGGAGATCACCAACGAGGTCATGGAAGGACCCCACAGCGTGGTCTTCGACCAGGCAGAGAACAGGCTGCACGCTCAGAAGGCTGTCCTGTACACCTTAATGAAGGACTGATCGTCAGATCAGCTGGGAGGATACTATATCCTCGGCTATGCCGAGGAACTCCTCCTTCTTATCGACAGGGATGGTCGCACCGGCTGCGACATTGTGTCCTCCGCCGTATCCTCCGACGAGTTCGGAGGCAGTTTTCATAACAATCGAGAGATCCAATCCTCTGTCGACCAGTATCCTGTCGGCGCGGGCCGATACCTTCACGCCGTCATCGGAATCAACGAATGCGATAATGGGGATGCTGCGCCTGCATTCTGGTGTGTTCAGCAGCATACCTGCTACTATACCCACAACGGTGTCGCGGATCTTGTCGCCGGCATCGAAGTATTGTATGAACTTCCTCTCCCTGATGAGATGGTTGTCCCTCACAAATGCTAGAGCGGACGATATGTGCTTCCTGTGGTCCGCACGGTTCTTCTCCGCATCCTTGAGGGCATCCTTCTCTCCGAAACAGATCCTCATTCCAGTCTCGGCATCGTCGTATCTTCCGCATGAGTTGAGAACGGTGGCATACTCCTTCGCATCCCTCAGACCTGTGCCCGGTTCGAACTTCGGCAGAGTGTACATCTCGCCGTAGGCCCTCTTCTGGTCATCGACGGAAAGGAGTTCCATTATGTTGTCCGTGATGCGGTCCTTCTCGTCCCTGTCAAGGTCGTTCCATACCCTCTGCCTGCCGTCCTTCTTGATCGGTATGTGCAGGAACTCCAGCATGTCCATGCAGCCGGCTGCGTTGTCGGTGAGACCTTCGAGACGGGGGTCGCTACAGTATTGGAAGAACTGCACAAGGGGACGGGAGTCCCTTCCGAAGAAGCGTAGGTCGTCCTCTGCGATCACGTCGCCGTTGAACACGGCATCGTTTAGGATATCGCGGTTGATGCTGACGAGCTTGGAATGATTGGTATCCTGGAAATCACCGACAGCACCGATCACTGCGAGATACGCTAGATCGATGTTCTACGGATCGACGCTCTTCGCTAGGAGATAGGTCAAACCTGCTCCGCATGTCTCGTATGATCCGTCGTGCCCATAGGTGTGGGGGTTGAGATGATCGATATCAGCAAAGCTGTCCAGTACCGTCTGCTTCTTCCTCCATTTGGGATCGGGTACGTGGTGATCGGTGATTATGAGATTGGATCTTGTGAATTCCGAGAGATAACCGCTTCCGAGGTCGCACACCCATACGTAGTCCTCCGGGGCGTTGTTTATCATGTCGATGGCATCGGCATCGATCTTCGGAAGGAACACCGTGCGGTGCTCGACACCGAGACGTTTCACAGTCATAGTGGCGATGGAACCCGCCGAGATGCCATCAGCATCTATATGCGATATCACAAGGACGCTCTTGGCCTTCCTCAGACCGTCAGCGGCACGGTCGATGTCCTTGTACATCCTTCCGAGGTCACCATCTGTAGCCTGCATGGTCCGTCACCAGTTTGCCGTAGATCACACCGGCTATGTATTCGAGATTGACCGTATCCGCCCTGTTGTACTCCTGAAGGATGTTCAGGGCGTCGTCGTCGCCGTTCCTCTTCCATTGGTGCCACAGATGAACCGCCATCGCACCGTCCACGTCGAGGATATCCTCGGATCTGTGGATGCCCAGCTCTATCTCCAGAGGCTTGAGCCCTCCCTTGTAGCCCACCTTCCTTGATGCGAAGCGAAGGTCGTACTGGGGTATGTCGAAATCCACCTCGGGGAAGCTGTTCCTCAGTACGGGGACGTCGAAGCAGCTGCCGTTGTATGTGACGAGGATCTTGGAACCCTCCAATGCCTTGGATAATGATTCTGAATCGAGATCGAAGCCTTCCGTGAGGGTGTATGTTTGATTCTTCCTGTGGACGGTCACAACGGTGACCAGGGCATCCCTGCTGAGACCGTCGGTTTCGATATCCAGGTATGCCGCATCGTCCTTGAAGTGGTCGAACATCCTCCAATGCTCCGACTTGGGTATGAGGTCCGCAAGAGCGAAGGAATCGTCCTCCTTCAGCAGTTCCGCGGCCTGCATGACAATCGGATCGGACCTCTCCTTGAGGGCTGGTTTGACACAGTCTATGCTGTCCGCTGACAGAAAATCATCCCATGACAGGATCTCAGATTCCCACAGGGCCTTCTCCTTCTTGGCCCCCACGGAAGGTAGTATCTGGAACGTGTGTTCGATCATCGTCTCACCCTATGTAAAATCACTTTAATATGGATATTGGAATCGCCCGAGCATGAGAGAGAAGAGGATCCTTCCGGGTGTCAGTATCACCAGCGACAGATGCCTCATTCTCGACGAGGGCCCCACCGTCGTTCTGGGGGACCTCCATCTCGGTTACGAGAGGGCATTGGAGCAGGAGGGGATGTACCTTCCTAGGATCAACACCGAATCCATCAGGGAGGCCCTCAACGACATCATATGCAGATACGAGCCTCGGAGGATCGTTCTGTTGGGAGATATCAAGCACGATTTCAAGCGTGCGGGTTTCGAAGAGAAGCGCGAGGTGAGGAAGATATTCACCCTCCTTGCCGAGGCGGCCGAGGTGGTGGCCGTGAAGGGTAACCATGACAACTATCTCCAGAACATCGTGGCCGATCTGGGATTCCTTGTGGTCGACTACATCGACATAATGGGGTTCCGCCTGGAGCACGGGCATGTGGATACCGGGAAGAGGCCGGTCATAATCGGTCACGAGCACCCGTCCGTGAGGATCCCGGGGACGGTCGGAGGAGGCCTGAAGATACAGTGCTTCGTGCACGCAGAGAAGGACGGTGTGATCGTACTTCCGCCGTTCTCGCCCTTCGCATCCGGAAACGATCTCGTCCTCGACAAGGACTGCGTCATGGCACAGGCCCTGAAGGATTCCGACTACGCCAATGCCAGGATATACGGGGTCACCGACATGGGCCTCCTTGATTTGGGAACGCTCTCGGATGTCTCCGATATAACGATTTGATGTGAGTTGGCGGATACGTACAACTCATTTGGTAGCCATAAGTAAAGGCGGTACCTATTATGGCTATAATTGCGGTTCATTTCTTCCCTCTTTTGTTAAATATAATGAAGGTCATCGGAGGCTCAGGAGTTTTCATTATGGCAATGACACCTAGAGAGAGAGTACTTGCTGCACTGAAACAGGAGTCCCTTGACAGGCCCCCGGTTGCAGTGTTCACACAGTCAGCAACAGTCGCACAGATGGATGCAGTCGGAGCAGCATGGCCCGAGGCCCACAAGAACGCCGACCTGATGGCAAAGCTCAGCGCAGCCCAGGCAGACTACAACGGCGGAGAGTGTGTCAGGGCAGCATTCTGTCTGACAGCAGAGACCGAGGCTCTCGGAGCAAAGGTCGCAGTCGACAAGAAGGATGCAGCACCTATGATCAAGGAGCACCCCCTGCACTTCGATGCAATGATGGGAGAGTTCGACAACCCTTCCGAGAAGCTCATCTCCCCCGAGGAAATGATCGCAACAGGCAGGCCTGCAGTCGTCATCGAGGCAGTCAAGAAGCTCAAGGCATCCCACGGAGAGAACTACGCAGTCGTAGCCGGAAACACCGGAGTCATCACCCTCACAGGAAACATGTGCAACACCGAGAACATCATCTTCGGTATCCTCATGTGCCCCGAGGAAGTCGAGAAGTGGATGGCATGCATGGAGCCCTACGTAAGGAAGTACACAGAGGCACTCTGGGCAGCCGGAGCAGATTGTGTCCAGTGTTCCGAGCCTACCGGATCCACCGACATGCTCGCACCCGACATGTTCGACCAGTACGTCGGAAAGTACATCGGACCCGCACTCGCACCCGGAGCGGACAAATACTCCATCCTCCACATCTGCGGTAACACCGAACCTATCCTCGACAAGATGGTCGCAACAGGCGTCACCGGAATTTCAATCGAGGAGAAGGTCAACCCTGATGTCGCATGCGGAAAGGTCGGCGGAAAGACCTGTATGGTCGGAAACGTCGGATCTGTTATGCCCCTGTTCCAGGGAACTCCTGAGGCAGTCAAGGAGGCAGCTCTGCACTCTGCAAAGGCAGGATTCAACATCATTTCCTCTGGATGCGGTATCGCTCCCGGAACCCCCAACGACAACTACAACGCTCTCGTTGCGGCTATCAAGGGAATGTCCAACTGAGATTTGATCTGAAACTCATTCCCCCCTTAACAGGGGGGCCACTTCTTCTTACAACTCATAACTGGCTTATACGGTTCCGACCATTCCCGATGTATGTGCGGAACCCTAGATCAGAACATTCATTATGCACAGGCGATCAAGGATATCATCGGGCTCAGGTATGAGCCCGTCGCGATCAAGCTCGTCAAGACCGATGAGGAGTACCCCGAGGGCTACAAGGAGCCTGTTGTTCAGCAGAGTCATTGTCAGGCCCTGTTCAGGGCGAAGAACGGCATGGCGTTCAAGATGCCGTTGGATTGCCATAACTGTATGGTCGGAGCATCCGCATTGAACCTCGTGGACACCTCCGATAAGGTAGCCTCCGGTGAGTTCCACGTCGGTATCGGCATCCATGACAGCGAGGTAGCCGCATCGAAGATGATACAGGAGCGTATGATCGTGCCGTTCAGGTCCCAGGGAGAGGTCGTATGTCCCTTGAAGGAGGCTGACTTCGTCCCCGACATCGTAGCGATAGTCGACATCCCCGAGAGGGTCTATTGGGTCGTAGCTCTCGCGACCGCGGAGGAAGGGGGTCGTATGGAGTTCAGTACCTCGCCGTTCCAATGTGCCTGCGAGGACGTCGTCGCAGTGCCTATGTGCACCGGGAAACCGAATATCTCCCTCGGTTGCTTCGGATGCAGGAGGAGGACGGACATGAGGCCGGACGAGGTGGCCGCAGGGATTCCGTACGCTATGATCCCCAGCTTCGTAGAGCACCTCGGGAAGTACAAGGATGGCGTCATGGCGAAGGCCAAACGCGACTGAATTCTTCGGGTAGGATGGAGGGGTTGTCCACTCCTCCAACCCTCCTTTATAAACCTCAGGAAAATAAGTAAGATTAATAATCCAACTATAGTAATCTTTTTATAGAGTACTCAAAAACGACACTTGGTTTAACAACGTTTTTAACAAAAATCGTGTCGAGAGTAACATTTTCACCGACAAAAAACATCTAGGAATGACTATCCTTTATATCCTAAAAAAATATACGCGCAATTGCAAGGGGAGTGCAGAGTTGCAAGACCCTGCACAAAAATTATTGAACAAGGAGGTATGAAATGCCAAAATACGACGACGTAATTGACTTGTATGACGACAATGGAAAGCGCATTGCAAAAGACATTCCGTTGGAAGCCATCAGTCCGTTGCGCAACGAAGCGATCAAGAAGATCGTGTCCTTGACAAAGAGGACAATCGCGGTTGACCTCGCTGGAATCGAGAAGGCTCTCAAGTCCGGTGCGGTTGCGGGTGCTATGATCAAAGGAAAAGAGATCGACATCCCTCTCGTTAAGAACGCGAACAAGATCGCTAAGATCGTAAAAGAGAAGATCCAGGTCTATGACGGAGACGGAACAGAAGTTACCGTCAAGGGCAACAGGCTCGTCGCCATTGTACCTGAGGCAAGGATGAACGCTGGAATCGAGTACACAACTGGATTCACATCCGTCGCAGCAGCCACAACAGAGGCTATCATCGATGAGTTCAAAGTCCCGATGTACGAGGCCAACATGGTCAAGGCGGCTGTTTGGGGAAGATACCCCCAGACAATCACATTCCAGGGTGCAAACGTCAAGTCCATCCTCGAGGTTCCTCAGAACAACGAGGGTGCTGGATTCGCACTCAGGAACATCATGGCAAACCACGTCGTTGCTCTCGTCAACAGGAACGCAATGCAGGGAACAGCTCTCTCAGCTATCTTCGAGCAGTGCGGATCCTACGAAATGGGAGACCTCGTCGGAAACTTCGAGAGGGGCGGACTTCTGTCACTCGCATACGAGGGACTCAACGCCGACAACATGCTTTACACTCTCGTGAAGAAGAACGGTAAGACCGGAACAGTCGGAACTGTTATCGAGTCCCTTATGGACAGGGCCATCGCAGACGGCGTCATCAAAGTAAAGGAGACACTCCCCAGCGGATACAAAGTCTACACAACAAAGGACCTTCCCAAGTGGAACGCATACGCAGCTACCGGAATGGTCGCAGCCGTTATGGTGAACATCGGAGCAGCAAGGGCAGCACAGGGAGTTCCCGGAACAGTCCTGTACTACAACGATCTGCTCGAGCACGAGTCCGGACTCCCCGGTGTCGACTACGGTCGTGCAGAAGGAGTCGGAGTCGGAATGTCATTCTTCTCTCACTCCATCTACGGAGGAGGAGGACCTGGTCTGTTCCACGGAAACCACGTTGTGACCAGGCACGCAAAGGGAGTTCTCATCCCCGCAGTGACAGCAGCCAACTGTCTCGATGGAGGAACACAGACCTTCTCCGCAGAGGCCACATCCGGTCTCTTCAAGGAAGTCTTTGGAGACGTCGAGGAGTTCGCAAGGCCCATGCAGTGTGTCGCTGCAGAGGCAAAGAAGGTGAAGAAGAAACTGTGAGGCCCTTGTATGGTATCTACCCAATCAGCTGATTACGCGGGCGTTCCGTTGCCCGAAGTCGCCGTCATAACCAACCGCCTGCTCTCCGCGGAGACCACCGAAATAATCCTGAACAGACTGGATGTCATCGAAGGCATCAGGCAGATTCAGATGACTGGTGAGTCCATCCCGAAGACGATCAACAGCGGTCCTGGAAAGGGGCTTCCCAACAATCACACGGAACGCAGGATAATCAATG
The DNA here is from genome assembly GCA_937892275.1 of uncultured Methanomicrobiales archaeon. GTDB lineage: Archaea > Thermoplasmatota > Thermoplasmata > Methanomassiliicoccales > Methanomethylophilaceae > Methanoprimaticola. The sequence goes on from CALAVG010000253.1 coordinate 11,270, forward strand.
TGAACGGCCGCGAGGTGGAGCTCCGCTATCTGGTGGGAGCTTTCTATATTGAACTCGAGGTCGATGACGAGGCGGCATTGGACGCCAAGTTGGAAGAGATCGAGGGTGTCCTCAACGAATGCATCGAATTCGGATACACCCTGAACGTAGGTAGGTACTCGAAATACAAGCCCACACTTCATGATTATAGGAGTGAATAAAATGGCATACAAGAGACAGTTCTATCCCGGATCCACAACACCTGCAAAGAACAGGCGCAGATACATGGACCCGAAAGTCAAACTGAAGAAGCTCCGTGACGTTCCTATGGACGATGTCATCAGGATCATGGGACACAGGAACCCCGGAGAGGACTACAAGTCCATCCACCCCCCAATCGAGGAGGGCAAGGAGCCCGACTGCCCGATCAGGAAGCTGGTCGTCCCCATCGAGGGAGCAAAGGCTGGAGACCGTATCAGGTACATCCAGTTCACAGATTCCGTCTACTTCGCACCCATCTCCCCCTACCAGAGGGCATGGATGTACCTCTCTAGGTACAGAGGAGTCGACACCGGAACACTTTCCGGAAGGCAGATCATCGAGGTCCGTGAGAGGAACCTCGAGGTAATGGCAAAAGAGATGATCGACAACGAGACCTTTGACCCCGCCCTCACAGGAATCAGGGGAGCAACCGTCCACGGACACGCATGCCGTCTCGACGAGAACGGACTGATGTTCGACGGTTGGCAGAGGTACCAGTGGGACGCCAAGAAGAAGGAAGTCGTCTATGTCAAGGACCAGGTCGCAATCCCCCTCGACAGGAAGATCTCCGTCGGTAAGCCCGCAGCAGCCGCTGACCTCAAGAAGAGGACAACAATCTTCAGAGCAGACGGTGTCGACATGAGAGACGACAAGGAAGTAACAATGTACGGACTCAGGATCCACAAGCTGAGGACGCTCGGTGGTTACCAGCCTTGGGCATTTAAGGAGTGATTTACATGGCAACAAAACAGAAGTTATTCATGGATGCATGTAAGAAGAAGTTCAAAGAGGAACCCACTGACATCTCCACCAAATACTACTGCTTTGGTGGATGGAAACAGTCCAAGTCCAAAGTCGAGTTCCAGAAGACAGCACAGGCGATCGCCAAGAAGCGTGGAATCCCCATGCTCAACGAGGACATCGGAGTTCCCCTCGGACAGAGGTCCTGGATGCCCTACCAGCTGTCCCACACAGACATCTACGCAGAGGCAGATGACCTGCACTGCGTCAACAACACTGCTATCCAGCAGGCATGGGACGACATCAGGAGGACAGTCCTCGTCGGACTCGACTCCCCCCACCAGACAATCGAGAGAAGGCTCGGAAAGGAGGTAACACCTGAGACAATCAACGCTTACCTCGAGACCGTCAACCACACAATGCCTGGAGGAGCAGTCGTTCAGGAGCACATGGCTGAGATCAACCCTGCCCTCGCATACGACTCGTACGTCAAGGTCTTCTCCGGAGACGACGAGCTCATTGATGAGATCGACCCCAGGTTCGTCATTGACATCAACAAGCTCTTCCCCAAGGACCAGGCCAAGCAGCTGAAGGCAGCCATCGGAAAGACCCTGATGCAGGCCGTCCGTGTCCCCACAATCGTCGGAAGGATCATGGATGGAGCAACCACATCCAGGCACGCAGCAATGCAGATCTCCATGGCTTTCATCTCCTCCTACAAACTCGCAGCAGGAGAGGCAGCCATCGCCGACTTCGCATACTCCGCGAAGCACCTTTCGATCAACATGGGTACCATGATGCCTGCAAGGCGTGCAAGGGGACCCAACGAGCCCGGAGGAATCCCCTTCGGATTCATGGCAGATATGGTCCAGTCCGACCGTGTCAACCCTAACGACCCCGGACGCGCAGCACTTGAGGCTGTCGCACTCGGAGCAGCAGTGTTCGACCAGGTCTACCTCGGTGGATACATGTCCGGAGGAGTCGGATTCACACAGTACGCTACCGCAGCATACACCGACAACATCCTCGAGGATTACGTCTACTACGCAATCGACCAGATCAAGTCCAAGTACGGCGGCCTGTGCAAACTCGACCCCAAGGACATGGACAAGCTCACAAAGCTCGGAGACGACATCAACGCGTACGCTCTCGAGATGTACGAGAGATACCCCGCCATCATGGAGGCCCACTTCGGTGGATCCCAGAGGGCAACAGTCGCTGCAGCTTCCACCGGTATCGCCGGATCCATGGCAACTGGAGTCGCAGACTGCGGTCTGAACCTCTGGTACCTGTCCATGCTCCAGCACAAGGAGAGGACCGGAAGGCTCGGATTCTACGGATACGACCTGCAGGACCAGTGTGGTTCCGCCAACTCCTTCGCATACAGGTCCGATGAGGGACTGCCTGCAGAGGTACGTGGACCCAACTACCCCAACTACGCAATGAACGTCGGACACCTTTCCGGATACACGGGAATCCCCAAGGCAGCTCACGCAGCCCGCGGAGATGCCTGGACAGCCAACCCCTACGTCCGTGTCGCATTCGCAGACCCCGCACTGGTCTTCGACTTCGCCAACGTGACAAAGGAGATCGGCCGTGGAGCTCTCAGGGAGTTCCAGCCTGCCGGAGAGAGATCCGCAGTCATCAAGGGATGATCAAGTGAAGAATGGGGACCTAATGAAGTACATGCCGACCTCGACCGTCGGCAAGATCACCGATATCAAGGAGCAGGACGGAGTGACCTGGGTAAGACTGGATTACACCGATCTCTACTACAACGTGTCGACCCTTGTCGAGGCCGATCCATCGGAGTACATCGAGGTCTCCTTCAAGGAGCGTTCCTCTTTCGAGAGGGGCATGAAGTCCATTGAGGACCTGAAGAGTGAGACCCAAGAGGTCGACATCTCCGAATTCATGCCTTCGGGAGGAGGATGATCTTACCTCAAACAATTTCCCCGGACTCCGGTCCGGGGTAAAATCCCTTAATTTTTCTCACAATCCTTCTCTGAACACCTGAATACGAATCTTTTGTCCTTCCATCTCAGTGAGTTATCCGAAACCAACTGGAACAGGTCATTGAATAGGTTTTTACTTATGCGCTCTCATACAGTACATAGGTATTGTCGAATGTATCTCATCAGGCGCTTGTATGTGGATGATAATCTCGCGCAGATACAAGCCATTGATTATCAATACCGCCAATGACAGCGAATACGTCAAGAACTTCCGCAGGATCATCGACGGGATTCGGTGACAAGGTCGAGTTCACCGAGGAGGAGATCTCTGCGTGGCAGTTCGGTCAGAGGGTCGAGACTCGTATTCGACATGGCCACAAACTAAGAAGAGGTATCGAATCATCCAACTTCAGAACACGCATGCTGGAACTGCGGTATCGATTCATGATGTGATGGAATTGTAAGAAGAAAGGGACTTAAGAGGTTTCTAAGGAGCGGCACCGGGGGGAGGTTGCCGCCGTTAGGCTCACTCGAGTGCACCTGCAGGGCACTCGCTGATGCATGCACCGCAGTCGGTACAGGCAGCGGCG
>CALAVG010000254.1 GCA_937892275.1 uncultured Methanomicrobiales archaeon
GAACACATATGTCTCCTTGTTCTGCGCGATGACATATGTGTTCGGCCTGGCTTTCTTCAATGCGTCGATCCCCTCTGTCCCGTCCGCTCCCATTCCTGTGAGCACGGCGCAGATCACCTGATCGTACCCGCAGTCCACAAGGGATTCATACATATAATTTGCACAGGGCTTTACACCTTCTCTGGGCGGCTCATCAGTAAATGTAATAGTGTACTTGCCTGCTGCCCCCTTCTTTACCTTCATATGGCTTCCGCCTCGTGCATTGACGATATATATGTTCAGGCGAAGATCGAAAACGATACGATCGAAGACATCTGTTTTGACGGGATTGCCTGCACGCTGGCGACTTCCTCGACTTCCATCATGACCGAGATGGTCAAGGGAAAGAGGATGATGGACATCGTCGAGACCAAGGTTGGTTACAGGACCTTTACGATGGACTCCGACCTGGGGTTCCTGCTCAACGGCCACGTCTATCCTCTTCGCGGAGTCTGCATGCACCAGGACACCGAAGGCAAGGCTTCGGCGCTTGACATCGCCGATTACAACCGCGACTTCAGGACCATAGAGGAGCTGGGAGCCAATTTCCTCCGTCTCGCGCATTATCCCCATAACGACCGGGTCTACCAGCTTTGCGATTCACTCGGGATTGTCGTCCAGACAGAAGTCCCTTGGGTCAACGTCTGCGGAATTTCCGCGAAGATGTCGTATTTCAACAACATCCAGAGCCAGCTGAAAGAGATGGTCGTCAACTTCATGAATCATCCCAGCATAGTTTTCTGGGGCCTATGGAACGAGCTTGACATCGGGGGCAATTCAGACCGTCTCCAGGGTGAGTTCGACCCTGAAAGGGGTTCTTACGAGACGGCGAAGCTTTATGATTATGCAAAGAAACTGGATCCCGGACGCTGCGTCGGCTTTTCAGACGATTCGCGCTTGCTCAGGGACGGCTACCCGGACCTGAAAGCCGACTACTGCTCGGAGAACCTCTATTACGGATGGTACATTACCCCCAATGATTTCAGCGGTTTCACCAAGGCAATGGCCCAGGTACGGAGCCTAAGGGAGAACGGAGTGGTGAACGTGTCCGAATACGGTGCCGGCATCAATCCCTTCTGCCATACGTGGGACGAGACGGCCCCTTTGTGCGATACCGAAGACGATTCCAGGCACTTCGAGGAATACGGCAACCTCTTCCATGAGGCGCATGCCGCGCAGATAGAGCAGATGCCGTGGCTG
>CALAVG010000255.1 GCA_937892275.1 uncultured Methanomicrobiales archaeon
CAGGAGCATCGATTCCAATGGCTCGGGGAAGAAATTGGAATCGCATCTGTACATGAATGCGGTGATAGGCTCCGGAGGATAGATCACATACTGGACCATCTTGGTCTGGTCACCTGCACGAGGGACCTCTCCGCAGAATATCACAACACCGTTCGGTGGTGCCTGTTTGAACGTTTTGAGTCGAGAAGCGATGGAATCGATTGCGCTTGTGACATTCTTCATCGTGGTCTTCGACTTGATGTTGGATGCCTGCGACTGCTCGTTCCTGAGATATGCCATAACGTCGGAGATGGGTTTGTTCTCCGGCACGTAACAGGAGATCAGTTCGGTACCTCTTCCCCTGTATCCCATGATTTCCTGCATATCCTTCTTGAAATCGTACTTCGCTCTGTCCTCAGAGTTCTCAGTGTTGATATCTGCCATAATGTCCACCTATCCCGTCCATTGATGCCTCTATTATAAACGTTACGCGTGCGCGGTACAAGTTGCGCACACACCAATGTTTATATCGGTCGACTATTATTATCATATTTGATAATATAATTAATTTAGATAACAATGTGATGCCATGGATCTTACAAAAATCCTCTCCAATCCCGTCAGGGTCAGGATCATCCAGTACCTCCAGCTGTACGGAGATGCGACCACCAAGCAGATATCCGGATATCTGGACGACATCCCCGCACCCACCATCTACAGGCATGTGAACTCTCTCATCAAAGAAGGAGTGCTGACGGTCAAGGATGAGAGGAAAGTCAGGGGTACGACCGAAAGACTGATCGGAATAGATGTCGAAAAATGGTCCAAAGGGGTCAATTCCGACATTGCTGGGACAGCGTATCAGTTCCTCATGTCGATATATGGTCAATTCAGAGAATATTGTTCATCCCCTGATGTGGATCCGATGGCCGACAGACTCTGCCTGCGCAGTTGCATAATGCGTCTCGGGGACGAGCCCTTCGACCAATTCATCACCGAATACGCCGCGTTGATAGACAAATATCTGAAAATGCAGGACGGGGGCAAACTTAGGGGCATATCGATAATATCAGCACCTGTGAAGGAGGAATCATGATGTACGAAGAAAGAGTGTTCGTCGATGATAAGGTGAAGCTCGGTGCGACGGTCACCTGTCCCGATCGCGATAAGAAGAATCCGGCCGTCGTCATAATCATGGGCACCGGGAGTCTGGACAGGGACGGTAACGCAAGAGGGATGCACACTGACCTGTACAGGAACATGGCAGCCATGTTCGACGGATTCGGATATGCTACGATCCGCTATGACAAACGCGGGACCCGTGAATCCGGGAAAGGCGATGGCGGTACAGGCCTCTACGACCTTGTGGACGATGCATCGTCTATCATCCAATACATGAGATCATTATCGTTCGTTGATGAGAACAGCGTGATAGTCTGCGGGCACAGCGAAGGCGCCATAATCGCAACCCTTCTATCCGAAAGAGAGAGTGTGTCTGGACTCATACTCATCGGCGGTGCGGCCATGAGCATCAAGGACGCCTTGTACTATCAGAACAGATTGGTCATCGAACAGGCCAGGGACATGAAGGGTCTGAAAGGATTCATGCTGCGGAGGATGAACGAAGAGAAGGCTATCGCAAAGGTGGACAAACTGTTCGCTAAATGTAAGAACACCGATAAGGACCGCATATTCATAAGCGGGGCATTGATGAGTGCAAAATGGATAAGAGAGCATGACGAACGCTCATCAGAAGACTATGCAAAGATCCTGAGATCATACAATGGGCCGATACTGGCCATCACCGGTACGAAGGACCTGTCGGCCGATTACCGGTTCCTTGACAGCATCAGAGGCAACCTCGGGATCGAATGCTATGTGCCAGAAGGGGTCAATCATATCCTCAGGGAGGTGGACGATGATAACAGCATCCTGGATGTAAAGAAACAGTATGTCCGCCTCTGCAGGGATCCTATCCACTCCGGGACCAGTGACACCATCCATAACTGGCTGGAGTCCAATTTCGGTAGAAGGTAAAGGATTACGTCCGCCACATTCATATTATGCCTGGCCATTACTGTTTCGGTAATATGGAGAAAGTAGTGGTTTCCATAGGCGGTTCCATCCTGGTTCCGGGAGAGAACGATGCCGAATTCATCGGAAAGCTCGCAGAGATGCTCAAGGATGTGTCCGGAGAGGTCCAGGTCGCCGTGGTCTGCGGCGGCGGTAAGACCGCAAGGTACTATGCAGGTATCGCCAGGGATCTTGGCGGGGACACCTACGCTCAGGACATTCTCGGGATCGCAGCGACCAGGATGAACGCACAGCTTCTTAGTCTGGCCCTGGGTGATATGCCCGATAGCGTCACAGGCGATGTTGAGGAGACCGCTAAGCTCTCGGCCCCCGGGAAGATCGTCGTAATGGGAGGTACCGTACCTGGTCACACCACCGATGCGGTATCATCTATGCTCGCGGCCGCTATCGGAGCGGACAGGATCGTGAACGGAACTTCGGTAGACGCAGTCTACACCGACGATCCCCGCAAGAACCCCGATGCGAAGAAGATAACCTCCATGACCATTGACGAACTGGGCGATATCGTGTACAAGGAGCACGGAGCGTCCAAATCCAGCGTCTTCGACCCCCTGGGTGTGAAACTGGCCAAGGAGAACAGGATGGACATCCTGATCATCGACGGAAGGAACCTGGATGAACTGAGGAACGCCATCCTCGGAAAGGGGATCAACGGTACCTTCGTCAACTCTCACTGAACTTCTCCAGACAACTGGAGTCGATCTGTTCGAAGCCGGCGGATTCTATGAGTGAGGACAACCTCCTCGCCTCCGGCTTCTTAACCGATTTCTTATGTAAATACACCAGCTTGGTATCCGATGCCTCGCATGCGAGCTTCAGCATCCTTACGATGTCCTCATCGTCCCTGCCCTCCATCTGATAGTTGGGGAGCATGTGCCCGAAATTCACCTTGTAGTTCAGAGCGACCTCTGTGAACCTCGGGGCGTAATGGCCTCCGCCCATTCCCACTGCTACGGGATACTCGGGGTGCGGATCCAATTCCTCGATGACATGTGCCAGTATCTCTGCCGCATGCTTGTTCTCCCACTGTTCCTGGACACTCCCGACCTCTATGTAGAAGGTCGGTTTATCCAGCCATGGCCCGTGGTGGGTGACCTCGAAACAAAGCTGGTTCTCCGGCATGTCGTTCCGCTGTACGATACGGCGGAGGGCATCCGTCATCAGTGCCGGATTGGCCTTCACCAATGCACCTTCCCTTCCTCCGAACACATTCTCGTGATAGTTCCCGATGGGATGTGCGGTCAAAGCTGGGGTGCCGCTCTTGGCGGAATGCTTGGACATGACAATGATCTCATTTACCTTGAATCCCATATCCTCGACCTCTCTGTCGAGTCCCTCATGGTAGATGTGGGTATCCGGTATGGTGACCATCACGGTGTCCTCGTATGATAGGAATGAAAGTCCGCCCTTCTTACCCATATCCTCCCAACCATGGAAGCTGAGCAATGATTCCTTCATGTTCACCGACGGAAGATCGGTCAGACTGCATACCAAGAGCCTAGACATCGTCCGAACATCACCGTCATTATGGAAAATACTTCGTTCTGCAGACCTTAGTTAATCGGCAACACATTATTTACCCCCTCGTGCAGTATGGTTCTGGACGGGGAAGGAAGTCCTGTAGATGGACTTCCAATAGTCTTGACGGGACTTCCGCCACGTACCTAACTTCAGGAGGTGATATTATAGCCGAGAGAAGCAAGGACGAGGAGGTAGTTCGTAGCAGGACAGTCCTCCTCATCCTCTTAGCAATTCGGACTCTGCTAGATACTAAACTGATCCATCTGCTGATTGATTATGGCCCTGAGCACGATCAGTTTTGTCCGAGTCTTGATCGCATGCCACCCATATATATCATTGCCCAGGCCGTATTAACAGGCTTAAATTCCCTATAGACCTTAGATAATCGGCCACCCATTATAACCTACGATAAGTCATACCTCCCCATGAACGTCATAACCAACCATGACAGGGTAGCGGCACACCTCTATAGGTATAACCACGTAAGATACGACATCGAGTTCGATGCCCCGTTCGATCTCACCCAGGACGGGATCGCCATGAGGATAGGCGTCTCCCGCGGACACTCCAACATCATCATAAAGAGGATGATGGAGAACAACGAACTGATACTCGGCATGTCCACAATAAGGGGCGCCACCAAACCGGTCAAGAGGAAGATCTACGTCCTCAGCGAATTCGGGAAGAATCTTTTCAGGGAAAGGGTGAAGGAACTGGTCGCCAACGGACAGGATGTCGATGAACTCACCAAAGGTATCGACAGACACAAGTTCGACGATATAAGACGAAATGCGGGGAACAGCATGGTGGACCTCGGATGCGCCGCAGTGCTGCGTGTAAAGATCAGGAAGGAGGATGCTCCTTTGGAATCGGCCTTCCTTCCCACGAGGACAGGCTATGCCATAATGAATGATACAGTCAGGGAGACCATCCTGTCCGGAGGAACGGATGAGGAAATGAGGTCCTGGCACAGCAGAGCTGCAGATTGGTGCATGGATCATGGTATCCCGATATCCGAGAGGCTCTTTCACCTGATCAATTCCGGCAGGGACAGGGAGGCCATCAGGATCATGAGGAGGTACGGATAGTGGATGACCGACTGTGCGGACGACGAACTGTCCGCATCCATCTGCAAACTTGCCGTGAAGCACGACGATCCGTACCTGCTCCGTTTGGCGGCGAGGCTCGCCTTCAACCACGGCGATATGGAGAATGCCGACATGCTCTCGACCAGGATGCTCCTCTTGGACCCTCCCGAAGGAAGGTCCCTGAGATGCGAATACAGCCTCAGGAACAACCATGCGGAAGAGGCTCTGGCACTTGCGAGATACAACTACAACGGGGATGTTGATTCAGGGATGGTCCTGGGGATGTGCCTGCTGGAGACTTATCATGTCGAGGATGCCAAGGAATGCTTCGAGAGGACCAAGGAATCGATGATATCTGACGGCTGTGTCTACCGCCTGGACGAACTCCTGATGTACGAGGCGATGGCGGACATATGCATGAAGGATACCGAATCCGCTAGAGAAATGATCGGTGCAGCCATATCCCTGACGAAGAATGAGAAGAGGAGGGAGACCCTCCTCAGTATGAATGCGAGTTTAGAACACCGTGTTCTTCTTGAGCGAATCGATGTCTGAGATATACAGGTCCCTGATGTCCCTGATGTCCCATTTCAGCATGGCGAGCCTCTCGAATCCGAATCCCCATGCCAGCACGGGTGTCTTGACACCGAACGGTGCGAGGACCTCGGGCCTGAACATTCCGGCCCCTCCGAGCTCCATCCACTTTCCGTTGAAGAACACCTCTATCTCCAGGGATGGTTCGGTGTACGGGAAGTATGCGGGACGGATGCGGACCTGATCGAATCCCATCTTGTCGTAGAACTCCTTGATCAGCGAGATCAACATGTCGAAATCAGCGTTCTCGTCGATGACGATACCCTCGATCTGTGTGAACTCCGGGAGGTGGGTTGAGTCGATGGACTCGTTCCTGAATATCCTGGAGATCGAGAAGGCCTTCTGGGGCGCATCCGGGTGGGCCGCAATGTACCTGATCGATGAACAGGTGCTGTGCGTCCTCAACAATGCGGACTCGGCCATCTCCCTGGACCATTTTCCTCCCCATCCGGTGGAACCGGTGTCCCCTCCGTTCTCGTGGATGTTCCTGATCTTCTCGACCAGTTCCTCATCGTCGATGTGGATGGATTTGGGGTTGGAAAGGTAGAACGTGTCCTGCAGGTCCCTGGCAGGGTGATCCTGAGGCGTGAACAGGACATCGAGGTTCCAGAACGAAGGCTGGACATATTCCGAGGACATCTCCGTGAATCCCATGTCGGTGAACATCCTGCGGATCTGTGCCCCCAACCTGGAGAGAGGGTGCTTCTTGGCAGGAATCATAGCGGGTGCGAATGTCTGGATGTCGTACTTCCTGAACTCCGCGTTCTTCCACTCTCCGGACTGGATAAGACGGTCGGTGATCTCCGTGATCTGGGGCTTCAGCTCCAGACCGGATTTCGCGATCTTCTTTCCCTCGTCCGTTAGGGATATGGTCCTGGTCGTGACTATCTTCTCCCCGATGATGCCCTTACGGCCCTTCAGGTCCTTGATCAGGTTCTTGTCGGCATCCTTCTCGGAGACTGGGTTCTCGGAGAGCCTCTTGAGAAACGCCTCGTCGGGCATCTCGATCTGCAGAGTGGCCCTTCCCTTGTCGGTGAGGACCAGGAACTTCTTGTCCCCCTCGGCTACGATGTCCGCGAGCTGCTTCCTCTTGAGCCATCCGACGGCGATCTTGTCCATACCGCCGGGCATGTGCTCCGCAAGGACATCCATATCGATCTTGCCTCCGGCCTCGTCGATGTTCCTAATAGCGACCCTCTCGGGCAGGCCTACGCCCACCACATGGGTGTCGTTGAGCGTGATGAACTTCTCAGAGGTCTCGTTGATCTTGGCCAATCCCTTGGACTCCAGCCATGAGGCTGCTCCCATGATCTCGACTTCCAGACTAAATTGGCCATCCGCAATCAGATCCGCCGGTGCGGCGGTACCCTTCCTCGCATCCAGTGCGAGCAGCAGCTTCTTCTCGTTGTAGCTCAGTCCTTCCAATATCTCAGAGTCCATGGTATCACCATTCGAATCCGTCGTACGCCATGTCTGCGATGACGTCCTTGGACTTCTCTCTCTTGTCCTGGTGCTCTTCCAGGAACACGTTGATCTTCTGCGTGAGGCACTGCTTGCACTCCCCGCAGAGGATCTCCCCGTTGCGGCACTTGCGGGCGATCTCGTTGATCTCGTCGTCGCTGTGCTCGAACATGAAGTAGTTGTACTTGAATACGGCGCAGACCTCGGGATTTCCTCCCTTCTCCCTCTGCTCCTCCACGCTGACGCATCCGCCTGTGAATGCCCTTCCCACCTTCTTCTTCACCTGCTTGGGTGTGTCGGTGGTATAGATTGTTGCGTTCTCGTCAGAGGACGACATCTTGTCCCCTCCGGCCAGACCGGGCATCATCTTGCAGCAAATCAGCGAGGGTTTGGGGAATCCCAATCCGGGTGCGACATCCCTGCAGACCCTGAAGTGGGGGTCCTGATCGATGCCGCAGGGGATGATCACAGGCACCTGCTTCCCAGCATCCACCGAGGGCAGGAATGCGGGTGCGGACTGCATCGCGGTGAAGAATATCGAACCGATGTTCGTAGAGTTGTCGAATCCGAACACCGCCTTCGCGGTGGAGAACGTGATCTTCTTTGCCACGCTGAGGGCGATGGGATACAGCTTCTCGATGTTCTTCGTGTTGACGATGATCTTCGTCTTCTTGGGGTCGAATCCCAGTGCGATGAAATCAAGGGCGTTCTGATATGCCATCGAAGTTGTGTCCTCCAATGTGAGATCCTTGAACAGGAACTTCTCGTCGTTGGTCATCTGGAAGATCATGTTGACCCCGAACGTATCCTGCATCCACTTGTTGAACATCCATGGCATGAGGTGTCCCAGGTGGGTGTTCCCGGAGGGCCCCCTTCCGGTGTAGATGGTGAACCTGTTGCCCTTGTCGTACTCATCCAGAAGCCATTTCACGTCCCTGTGGGTGTAGAATATTCCGCGCTTGAGCATCGGGTGCAGTTCGCCGTACGTGGAGAGCCTTTCCATCAGTGCATCATCGATGGGGCTTGTACCGAACTTCTGCATCAGGAGGTCGTAATCGATCTCTCCTTTGACTTCCCACGGTGTTACCGTGAATTCCTCTGGCATGATTCCGGGTTATCGAGTGTTCATTTATAAATAGAACGCGAGCGCGTAATCAAGGCGGAGAGGACCTTCCGAAGCCAGGTCAGTGGCGTACCTTCCCCCGAACGTACCAAATACTCCTACGCTTATCGCCGATGCATGTGGAAGATCCTCGGCAAGGAAGCGATCTATATCGATATCCCGGAAACATGGAAGAAAGGTATGCTAGAACTCTCACCCGATACTGAAGCGGGCAAAAGGTTCAAGGAGATCCTATCCCAGTCGAAGGTCGAGTACATCTTCAACTCGCAGACGCTCGAGCACACCTTCTTCATCAGGTTGGACGATGCGATCACCCCCGAGGAGATCCAGTCCATGGCCGATGTATCGCTCGAGATCCTCAAGGCCCTTGAGATCCCCGTCGTGGAGATCGAGGAGACCGTTCAGAGGTACCAGGTCATCATCACCAACTACCATGAACCCGAGCTAATCGGGTTGAACAAGACCCCAGGAATGTCGTCCGGACAGGTCTTCATGCCCATCATCAGCTCGCTCGATTCACCCGGCAGGATGAACAAGAAGTTCAGCGGTTCCGAATTCTGACGTCGGTCGAGAAGCTCTCCGAAGGGTTCCTCCTGGGAGTTCCTGGCACATCGTCCTTCATGGAAGACTTAGCGTACGGACTGTAACCGGAATAGACTCCTGTGGGATGGAACTTGGCCCAGCGATCGTAGATGTCGTTGACGAGCGGAAGCTCGCTCACGGAGAAGTGCAGCAACGAAGAAGCACCGACCATCAAGAGCATCATCGCAGTGGTCATGAGTGCGAAGAATACGTTCTCGACACCGGCCCATTCCGCGGATATGATTATGATTAATGCGATGATGGTAGGGACTGCCGTCTTCTTTGCGCTCATTAGGAATCCGTCGTAAAGGCGGAACTCCCTGTGGCCCTCTCCGACCCTGGCGTTCACCCTGTCGTAGATTGTCCAAGGTACTACCAGCATGGTCATGTACATGATGATGGTGAATGTCACTATCGGAAGGCCTTCCGTCTCCACCGATACGCTGGTGTCCATGAAGACGTACATCCACAGGAACAGGCAGAGCAGCATCGAAACGGCCATCGAGGAGACTATGCTCTTCACCGGGATTCTTGATCTGGAATAATCCCTGTCGATCCTGATGTCCCTCATATCCATTCCCGGAGGGATGCAGAACAGGAATGCGACAGCCCTGTCCGTCAGATTCCTCTTGCCGGAATCGATCAGCTCCATCTTTCTCATTATTGGATAGAACATGCGCCTCTGCAAGATCTCCGCCATGACCGCCACACCTTCGGATCCCAACAGCAGATAGAGCACGAAGAAGATGCCTTCGGGTATCAGGAAATAAGTCAGTGCCAGCACGGCGATCGAGATCACACCGGGGATGATCCTGCGGTTGATGACATAGGAATAGATGCCTGCTGCCAAGAAGGGGACGGTAAGCACCGGGGATGCAGTATAGAGTGTGAACGAACCGTCAATCACCAGATAGATGTAGACTATCGCGGATGCTAAAAGTAGCACCATGAATGCCAGGGACACCTTTATGTCCAAAGGCCTCAGCAGCGATAGACCGTCATCAGAGGGACCGAACTTCATTTTCTCTCCATCCATGCTTCCAATGTCACATTTGCCTTGTCCCCGCGGAACACGCCTAGGATTACTCCCATACTCTTGTGCTTCTCCGTAGGATACGGCCCGAGGACTATCTCCTTCTGCTTGTCCTTGTGCTGAACGGCGGAACCGTCCTCCCTGGCAATCACTATATCGACGGGTATGTCAGATTTCACGCTCACATACAGCACATGGTTCGGCTTGACCGTCAATTCGACGGGGTACACGTTACGGTAGAGGCCGTCCGCGGTGGGATCGAATTCTCCCACTATGAATGTCTCCGGCCCGTATACCTGTGTCCTCTTCTCGAAAATAGACATGACGATCAACAACTGAATCGTGTAGGTCAGATATAATTTGGCGGTAGAATCGGCCTCAGCTCAGAAACTCCGGTTCCCCGCTGAACTCCTCCAGATCGGTGGAGTACTTCCACATCTTGGGGTAGTGGCCCTCATCCATGAAGACCCTCTCCGTGTCAACGGCCTTGCCTTGGGATGTCGCCATGATCTTCGATGATGACATTGCCATCCTCCCGATGGCGATTAGCTCTCCCCTTACGGTCATCATGGCTACAAGGGCATTCTTGCGGATATCGTCGTCGAGCATATGGATTCCCTGGATGTTCAGATCCGCACCGTGGCAGATAGCATCCACCGCAGTGGCCTTGACGACGATCTTTGGCAACGGTTCAACGAGTACCTCCATGGGCATGATCATACTACGGAGCCAATCCTCGCGTCCGTTCTGTTGCCAGAACACGTATGCGTCCCTGATGTCCTGAAGCGTATGTGCGCGGGCCTCGTTCATCTTACCTGAACGTGAACGCCTGAGTTCGACCATGTTCGCGCCACATCCGAGAACATCGCCGACATCAACACAGAGCGTCCTGGCATATGTTCCGGCATCGCATTCCATCCTGAACAGTACGTCCCTTCCCCTTATGTCGAGGATCTCGAGCTCCTTGATGGTACGTATCCTCAGCTGGCGCTTGATCGAAGACCTCACAGGAGGCAGCTGGTAGATCTTCCCGACGAACTCCTTGAAGACCTTCCTGATCCTGTCCTCCGGACGGTCGCCGTGGAGCCTCATCAGACATATGTATTCCTTATCCGAAGAAAGAACGATGTCCGTGAGCCTTGTGGCCTTTCCCAAAGTAACAGGGAGTACTCCGCTCACATAGGGATCCAATGTTCCTCCGTGACCGACCTTCTCGGCCTTCAGGGCATCCCTCACCCAAGCTGTCGCCTGATGGGACGTAGGGCCGGAGGGCTTGTCAAGAATGATCACACCGCCCTTCAGGAGTTCTCCCACAGAACGGTCCGACGGCCTCTTTCCCCATTTGTCGGGGATAGCGTTCGGATCCTTGATCATCAATTCGATCCACTCACACCTTCGATGATGCGTTCGACCACCTGGTCCGGGTCCAGTGTATCGGTGTCGACCACAAGGTCGTATACACTGAGGTCCTCGATGTCTATGTCATAGTACATCTTGTATCTCTTGGCCTCTGACCTTTGCCTGTCCACGGTCTTGGCACGTGCTTCCTCGAGGGTCTCTCCCTCGCGCACTCCGATCCTGGACATGCGGACCTCGGGACTTGCGTTCAGATATACCTTGAATGCCGGGATATCGTTGCGCGCACACATGTACGCGGATAATCTTGATTCCAGGATGATATCCTCGTTCGCTCTGGCGATCTCCAGGATACGGGAGTCTATCATCTTGTCGATAGAAGGGTCCTTCTCGGCTATCGCACCGAGTTCACCCAATGAAAGGTTTTTTTCTGCAGCAAGCTGCCGGAATATCTTACCGAAGACTACTGATTCGAGTCCTAGTCTTTCCGACAGTTTGCTGCAGGCGGTCGTCTTCCCGGATCCGGGAGGACCGCTTATGGTTATTCTCATTCGATCTCAGCTCTCTGCGCTTCTGCATCGAGTCTCTTGAGCTCCTTCTTCAGGAGGTAGAGCCTGATCAATCTGTTCTCGACCTGTCCGATGGGCAGGGTGACCATTATGTAGAGTATCAGCCAGAGCGGCATGGAGAGGAATACCGATCCTGTGAGATCGACGTTTCCGCACCAGGGAAGCTCTATGATCGGCCTGTTGTCCGGGCTGAAGTAGGCTCCAGGGTCGTCCACGGTACCAGTGTTGACGAAGTACCATGCCCAGGCGATGATCGGAATGAAGATCACCATGGTGAATGGCATGACCTTCATCATATCAGTGCTCTGCTGCATGGAGGCTTCCATCATCTGGGGCTGCATCTCCTCCAACTTCTTCATCTTGAAGAGGTTGTTCTCGATCCTAGCCTGACGGAACTCCCTGTTGAAGTCGCTCTGTATCTGCTGATTCCTGGCGGTCTTCAGGGGATCCTGCATGAAGCTCCTGATGACCGTGGTGATCAGGATGGCGATCGTACAGACGAGCATGATGGAGATCATGGGGTACTGAGGAGTACCTGTACTGTCTGTGAACGCCAGTATCCCGAACACCACATCCAGGGCACCACCGATTTCCATCCTGAACTGCACGGTGATCATAGAGACTGCCATGATCACGAGCATCGTGATGAGCATCCTGGTCATCGACGTATTGTTCATCGCCGGTGCCTGTACGTTACCTGGTGTGCCTGGATTTGCCATTTATTCACTCTCCGCCGAAGAATCCTCTCATCATCGGGTTCATCTCCATCATCTGCTCGCGGCCCATGGCCTCGTAGAAGTGGATGATGATACCAACGGTCAGCAGCACTCCGGTACCGCTCGCGTTTCCTGTTGTTCCGACCATGTCGGCGAAGGCCGCGAGGGCCCCTACGATTGCTCCTGACATCACGGTGATTGTGGGGATATATCTCTCGAGCACACGCTTCAGCACACGGGGATCCCTACGGAATCCGGGCATCTGCATACCGCTCCTCTGAATCTGCTTGGCCACTGCCTCGGGTCCGAGGTTAGTGGTCTCCACCCAGAACTTAGCGAACAGGATCGATCCCATGACCATGACCGTGAAGTACACAAGCACGTGTGCGATGTGCTGCAACGGTCCGTGGATTCCGTCACCATATGTAGCGGGGTCCACTATGGGCATCAACCAGCTCGACAGTCCTGTGGGTGCCGATAGATACCATGCCAATCCGGCTGCTGCGGACGTCGATCCTTCCTCGAAGTATCCGATCGCGCTATTACCTCCAATCAGCGGGATTCCGCTGAGGAAACTGTTGCTATAGAGCAGCAGGGCAATCATGCTGATGATTGCCAGCAGTGCTGACATCAAGATGACAGGGATGTTGCTTGCGTACAGCAGTTTGATGGGGTAACGACCGCGTGCTCCTCTCGCGTTGCCGTGAGACAAGGGCAGCTCGATACGTGTCGATTCGAGATAGGCCACGACGAAGAAGATCGCCAATGTTCCTATCAACGCGATTACGGGGTTCGGACTTCCCAGGAAGAGTGACTCATATCCATATGAGGACATCTCCGAAGGCGACAGCGTGAACGCATAGTACAGCGCTCTGGGTATTGTTCCGGCAGGGACCGACATAGATCCCATGTCGACCATCTCCCAGTTGAACGTACCAGTGAATAGTTGCTGAGCTACTCCTGCAGCGATGAACAGTGAGATACCGCTTCCGATACCCCATTTAGACACCACTTCGTCCATCATGAAGATGATATATGATCCTATGAACAGCTGCAGGATGAGCAACAGCCTTCCTCCGAATCCGCCTATGGCGTTCGTGAGTCCCTCTGAGGGGGAGAGGTATCCCGCGACCTGCGGGATTGCCTCGAAGATGATCATCACTATTACCAGCAGCTTGAGGACTGACTGATAGCAAGCCTTGTCCTCGCGCTTTGAGAGGTCGAGTTTTATGATCTTAGCACCGACGAACAGCTGCATTATAATTGAAGCTGTAACAATCGGTCCGATACCGAGTTGCAGTAGCGATCCGGAAGCTCCTGCCATTATGGTTCTGTACTGTGCGAACATGTCCAGCATGGACTCCCTGTCCAGACCGTACAGATATACGTTCGTCATGACGAAGTAGATCACCAATATGGCGATTACCCACATCATCTTCGTCCTGAAGTGCACGTGGCCTTCAGGTCTCTTAACGGATGGTAACCTGTCAGAGTACGGTTTTATCTTGTATAGCAGACTCTGTGTCTCTTCCATCTCTTTCTACCTTCCCGATATCCTCACTCGGCGATCGATCCGCCTGCAGCCACGATCTTGTCGCGGGCTTTCTCGGATACGGATTCGACTGTCACGTTGACCGCGAAATCGATGTTTCCGTTTCCGAGCAGCTTATCGATGCCTGCTTCCGTGAGGTCGAGCTTATACGCGTCGCCCTCTTTGGAAGCGAATCCCATGTTGACGAAGGTCTCGATCTTCTCGGAGAGCTCTCCGACATTGATCGTACGGTTCGCCTCGACCGTGCACTGGGGTCTCTTGAACCCGTGGCGGCCGAAGTAGTTCCTGTCCTCCTTCAACATTCCGATCTTCCCGGTCTTGCCGTATCCGGCCATACCGTGTCCACCGATGATACCTGCTCCACGTCCGGATTTCTTTCCGCGTCCGTGTGTCCTGTATCCTCTGAATTTCTTGGTTCTGCTTGGCATTTCTCACACCTCAGATCATCCTGTTGACGAGGTCGTTGATCTTTGCGCCCCTGTATCCGAGTGCTCCTCCGTTCTGGAATGAGCGCTTGTTACCCTCGTATCCCTTGACGGGAGGGTGGAGGCGGAAGATGGGCTTTGCGCCCATTACGTCCTTCATCTTGTAGTTGTTCTCGATGATGGCCTTGGCCATCTCGTCGACTGTCGCGAACTCCGAGTTCTCCTTGAGATAGGCGTCGTCGAGTGCCTTGTCACCTACGACCTTTCCGCGGGCGCGGATAAGTGCGGCGAGGGTTGCCTCGTCGATCTCTCCCCATGTGCAGTAATCCTTGATTACCTGGAGCATTCCCTTTGTAGAGGGGTTCTCGGGGATCACGGCGCAGTTGTTGACCTTGTTCAGGCCAAGGAGTCCCATGGTGTACTCGATGTTGTAGTTGACATCGGGCTGACCGCGTACACGGATAACACAGTATGTCATCTTCATTCCTCCTCTGCGTCGATTTCGGTCTCAGCGAACTTGATGCCGGTGGGACCGGAGACGATGTTCAGGTTCTTGGCCTGGTCATCGGTGACTCTCATGCGTGATGTCATCTTCAGGGCCTCGAAGGTTGCCATGGCGTAGTTGACCTTGGTCTTCGTGTTGCCCCTTGCGAATCCCCATGCGTCGTGGACACCGGCAAGGGTCAACAGACTCTTGGCGACATCTCCGACTGCGAGGGACACTCCGCGGGGTGCAGGCTTGAGTGTGACGGTGACGGATCCGGTGGATCCGGCGACCTCGAAAGGCAGGCTGTGGGGGTTTCCACATCCGCACTGCCAGGAACCGCAGCCCCTCTTGATCTCGATTATGTTCAGCTTTGCGTTGTCGATAGCCTTCTTGATGGAAGGTCCGACCTCTTTTCCCTTGGCCCTTCCGTAGCCGATGAATCCGTCGCCGTTTCCAACGATACATGTCACGGCGAACCTGACCCTCCTACCGGAGTCAGTCATCCTCTGAACCATGTTCAGGTCGATGACTTCGTCCTGAAGGTCGGGGAGCAGGATGTCCACGATCTCTGGCTCACGGAGAGGCAGTTTGGTCGCCAGGGCGTCGCTCATCGTTGTGATCTCGCCGTTGAGGACCATCTGTCCGAGTCTTGTCTTAGGAACCCAGTCAGTCATTTTAATCAGCCTCCATCTTCTGTTTTATGCTGTCGATTGCAGCTTCGATCTTGTCATCGATATGCTTTCCCTTCAGCCTGTCCTCCTCGGGGAGAACGTCCTCGCTGCAGGGTACCTCGAGTCCGGCTTCGATCATTCCGGCAACTGTGGCGAAGAGGACTCCGCCGTGCTGGACATGCTGCATACCGATATCGAGGACTGCGTACTCGATGCCTTCTTTCATCGCCCTCTTACCTGCAAGGTATCCGACCAGGTATGCTGCGGGGATCGATGAGCAGGAGTACTCCCAGCCCATTGCCTTCAGTTCCCTGGTGGTCGCGGACGCGATGACTTTGTCTCCCTCCATCGCGAAGTCCACGAACTGGATGGAGATGTTCTTGTTGGACCTCCTTACGACTGCCCTGGTCTCTCTCGCTGTGAGGAGCTTCTTACGGGTGTAGTAGTCGGTACGGAGTTCTCTTCTTCTGCGGAACGCAACTTTGTATCTAGGTCCTGTTGCCATCAGATCTCCTCCTTGAGGTGTCCAGCAGCCATCATGTGCTGCTTAAGGTGCCTGCGGGACTTGAACATTCCTCCCTTGGCTTTCCTGTAGTAGAGCCTGTACACGGAGGGGGTGATCTTGCCGTCGGCCCTGAGGGTCTTCAGCTCGTCACGGATGGGCCTGATGGTCGCCATCCAGCGCTCCTTGTCGCGGACGCGGGCGTTCGCCGTTCCCTTCCTGGATCCGGGTCCCTTCCTCTTTCCGCTGGCCTTCTGTCCCTGCACGTATCTTATCCTGCCCTTCGAGGTTCCGTTCTTGGCCTTCGCCTTAATCAGACCGGATGCGATTGCTGTGCGGATGTCTGCGCGTGTGATGCAGTCCTCTACTTCCTCGATCTTGTCGGGGTTGATCCAGACCCTGTTCTCACCGCACTTCAGGATCTCTGCGGCCATCCTTCTCTGGTTCTTCAGGTCGGACATGCTCACACCATCCTGTTGAGGATCCTGATACCGAGCTCGTCGGCCCTGTCCTCGATTGCGATTCTCTTCTTCGTTCCAACGGTTCCGCCGATACGGATTGCCTGCTTCTTGGGGTCGATCTGGTCCAGGTTGTCTACGTTGTAGACGAGGACCTCCTCGAATCCTGTCGGGTGGAGTCCCCTGACGGAAGCGGGTCCGCGGAATCCGATGTCCACTATGGGTCCGCGCCTCTTGAGTCTCCTCTTCATCTTGGAGTGGATTCCCTTGGGCTTCCTCCATGTGGAGTCCTTGAACTTTGCGTATCTGAACCACTCCTGCCTCTTGAATGCGGGCCTCCTTCCGGAGATCAGTGCCCTCTTCGCGAGTGCGTCGGTGGTCTCAGCGTCCAGCTCTGCCTTCTTCTTGACGACGTACTCGGACTCTGCTGCCTCGACGACGACCGCTGCGGGTTCCTCGTCCTTCTTGGCAGTCTCCTTCTTGACGGGCTCTGCCTTTGCGGGTGCTGCTGCTCCGTCGAATGCGTCCTTCCAGTTGGCCGCGGTCTTGGGTCCGACACCGGACAGGGTCTTGATGACCTCCTTGACCTTGACATCGTCGTTGACCGCTGCCTTGAGCTCGTCGACTGTATTGATTCCGATCGTCTTGAGCTCTTCGATGTTCTCGTCCGTGATTCCACGGAGATCCTTGAAGTCTTTCACGGTCATTGTCTCACCTTGTGCGATTTGCCGACGATGTAGATACCGTCCTCGAAGACCCTCTTATCGAAGCCGCCCCTCTGGGTCGCCTTCTCCATGTTGGCCGCTGTCTGACCGCAGGCCTCGATGTCGATTCCTTCTACGGTGACATCCTGGCCAGAGATCTTGACGGTGCATCCCTTCACGATGTTGGCGTAACGGGGTGCATGTCCTCCCATGTAGTTGTTGATCTCTACGCGGTCGCCTTTCACTGCAACTTTCATCGGGAAGTGAGAGAACACGATCTTCAGATCGTACTTGAATCCCTCTGTGACTCCCCTCACCATGTTCCTGATGTGGGCCACGAAGGTTCCGACCATTGCCTTGTCCTTCACTCTGGGGTACTCGCAGCTGACGCTGACTTCTCCCTCTCCGACGACAATCTCTATGTTAGGGTACGCGAAGTTTCTGCTTAATTCTCCCTTAGGTCCCTTGACCTTCATGATACCTGCGTCATATGTGACGGATACCCCACCGGGGATAGCGATGGTGCTTTCGATTTTCCCTGCTATTGTCATCTATATTCCTCAATACACATAGGCTAACAGTTTTCCGCCTATTCCAAGCTCTTTGGCGCGCTCCTGTGTGATCACTCCCGCGGTTGTCGTCATGATCAAGAGTCCGAAGTCCTGGGCGGGCAAGAACCTTGCCTCGACCTTCTCGACATCGGTGACCTTGACGGAATACCTGGGTTTGATGACACCACAGTCGTTGATTGCTCCATCGAGCATGACGTGGAATTTGCCTGCCTTTCCATCCTCGACGTACTCGAACTGACTGATGTAACCTGCGTCCTGCATGACCTTCAGCACACGGCCGATGAGCTTAGAGGACGGCTCGATTACACAGTCGGACTTTCCGTTGACGGATGCGTTCTTTATTACGCACATTGCGTCATTAAGTGGATCGCTCTGCATTTATGTCACCTCACGAATACTTCTTGAAACCGAGCTCCGGAGCCATGTCCCTGAAGCACTGGCGGCACAGATGCATTCCGTATCTCCTGATGATTCCTCTGCGGCGTCCGCAGCGGGTGCATCCAATGGATCTTCCGAACTGTTTCTTTGGTTTCTGTGTGTTCTCTTTCACTGGACCACCTCGATCTGGAAGTTGTCTTTCATGTATTGGATCGCTTCCTCGCGTCCGACACGGTGGGACTTGGGGATCCTCCTCTTGAGAAGGGCCCTCTGTGTGATCCTGTTTCCGGGTCTCCTGAGGACGACGCTGATATCCATTCCGAAGATACCGATCTCGGGGTCGTATTTCATTCCCTCGAAGTCGGTGTAGTCGGAGATACCGAAGGACATATTGCCCTCCTTGTCGAAGGAGTACTCGGGCACGCGCATCTCCCTGATGGAGAGTGCCTGCTTGACGAAGTCGATGGCTGCGTCTCCCCTGAGGGTGACCTTGCATCCGAGAGGCATTCCCTCACGGATTCCGAGGTCCCTGTTGACGGTCTTGGACAGAGTCTCTACGGGCTTCTGCTTCGTTACCATCTCGAGGACCTTCTCTGCCTTTGCGAGCCTCTCTCCGGCCTCGCCGACACCGATGTTGACGACGACTTTCTCGACGTGGAGATCTCTCATTCCGCTCATTCGGATGCCTCCACTGTGATCGCAGGCTTGTCCGCTCCGATGATGAAGCAGTTGTCCACGATGGTCTGGGTGTCGTCGCTGAAGACTACGATGTTGGGGGCGGATCCGCGGATGACCTGGACCTCTTTGACGGTCTTGATCTTTCCGGACTGTGCTCCTTCCTTGATCAGTACGCATGCTCCTGCCGCGAAGGGGAAGCACTCTGCGATCTTCTGACCCTCGTACTCGACCTTCAGTGTGTCGCCGCACTTGTAGTCGTTCTTATCCAATGTGATGTTCCTTCCACCGCTGAGGTTCAGCTGGAACTTGCCGTCCCTGATGACGGTCTTGTCCTGGATCTTGTAGAGTCCCCATGCTGCCTCATCCTTGGGGATGGGGACGAGCGTGAGCTTTCCCTTGTTGGTGATGAACATACGGTAGTACAGGTCCATCTTGGGGATGGAAACCGCGTCCATGAATCCGATCGGTGCCTTGGGGTCCTTGACGGCCTTGCCGTTAACGAACAGGTCGCGGTTACCGATGATCCTCTTAGCTTCTCTGGCGGTGTCACATGCTTCGATCATGTCCCTGAGCACGATGACAGCTGCCATGGAGTCCTCAACGGAGTGAGCTCCGGCGTTCTGCTTCGTGATGAAGACGCTTGCCTTCCTCTTCAGGGGCCATGACCTGGGCGCTGCCAATCTTTTCATGTGGTCGCTCATTCTTTAGCCTCCTTCTTAGACAGTGAATCCATTCTCCATGCGTCCTCTGTGTTCAGCTTTGTGATCACAAGGTTGGATGCGTGGATGGGCCTCTCGGTCTCAGTTCCGTCCGCCTGCTTGATCGTGACGCCTTCGATAGCGACACGTCCGGTCTTGGTGTAGACGCTGACGACCTTACCCTCGATATTCTTGATGTCCTCGTTTCCGCGTACGACGACGACGGTGTCTCCCTTGCAGACCCTTGCGGCGCGCTTGCCATACTTCTGGCGGAGGTCGTCGCTGAGGTGAGCGGAGAGCATCTTCCTCTTAACGTGTGCGGTCGCGTTGGCCTGTGCCTTTCTCTGTGTCCTTGCTTTGCTGCTAACCATTTCTCACACCTCAGATGATAGTGCTCGCGGTAGCGGACACACGGGGCCACCTCTCGGCAGCTTCCCTGGCTACGGGGCCTTTGATATCTGTTCCCTTGACTTCTCCGGTCTCGGTCGTGATGACGGCCGCGTTGTCCTCGAAGAAGACCATGGTTCCATCGGGTCTCCTCATGGGGCGCCTCTGGCGGACGATGACCGCGAATACGATCTGTCTCCTCATTGCGGGCGTTCCCTTCTTGACCGATGCGATTACGAGATCCCCGACTCCTGCGCTGGGGACCCTCCTTGCTGTACCGTGGTATCCGGGGACCGTGATGATCTCGATTACCTTGGCACCTGTGTTGTCGATGACATCGAGCTGTGAACCGTTCTGAAGTCCTCTTGTCTGTTTTCCGGCAATTCCCTTCATTTGAATCACTCCTTCTTCTCGATGACTGCGAAAGACACTGTCTTCGCCAGGGGCCTGCATTCCGCGATGGTGACCCTGTCGCCGACCTTGAGTCCGAGGCAGGGTGCCGCGTGTGCGACGTACCTGCTGGACTTCTTCTCGTATCTCTCGTACTTGTGCACATATCTCATGTAGTTGCGCTCTACGACGACGGTCTTGTTCATCCTGACCGTGGCAACCACTCCGTCGATCGTCTGTCCCCTGACCGGAAGCGTCCCGTGGAAGGGGCAGTTGGGGTCATTGCACTCCGAAGTAGGAGGGACGACGTCGATTCCGATGTCCTTGATTTTTGCTGTCATTTTATTCACCTAACCTTTTTGATTCTGTCCTCTGGTCGGTAAACTATCTTTGATCCGATGATGTCGATGTTTTTGCCTTCATACGTGAATCTGAATTCATTGCCTGACTTGGGTACCATTCTCTCAGTTCCGGCCGAATCGATGGTAAACGTGTTCTTGGTCTCGTCGACCACCTTACCGGATATTCCCGAGTATGGTGAAGACAGCACTTCCACGTTCAGTCCGATGAACTCAGTCCTCATGAAGATATTATCTTTCATCTTACCTCTGTGCGGAATCCCATTTCCTCCAGGACGACTTTCACACGTTTCTTGTGATCGCCCTGAAGCTCGATGCGTCCGTCCTTGTATGTTCCGCCGGCGGCGCACTTGTTCTTCAGCTGTTTTGCCAGGTCCGCGATGTCGATGTCGTTCTCATCGATTCCGTCGACGATAGTGACCATCTTTCCGTACCTGCGGCTGTCGACCGAAATCCTCACAGTCTGCTGCTCACGTGCGATCTCCTCGCACATGCACAGCTCCTTAGGTAGTCCACATACTGAGCAAATCTCAGCCATCAGATCTTTTCCTCCTCCTTCTGGACGGTCAGGATGCGAGCGATGTTGAGCCTGAGGGCCTTGATGGCTCCGGGGCTCGAGGGAGCGCCTCCCATTGCGGAGACTCCCCTCTCGTGCATCAGTTCGTCGCGGAGCTCTTTCAACTTCTGGTTGCGCTCCTCGACGGACATGTTCCTGATGTCTGCTGTCTTAAGGGATGCCATCTCACTGCACCTCCTCTGTTACCTCAGCCTCGGCCTCGGCGGGTGCCTCGACCTTGGGTGCGGCGAAGAGGTCGGGAAGGACTGCCGCGGCCTCTGTCTTGTTCAAGACAGTGATGTCTGCGGGCATCTTTGCGTCCTTCACCATGATCTCTACGGTGACTCCGATGACTCCCATCTTCAACTTGGCGACGGCGTAGCCGTGCTCGATGAACTGGGTCTTAGTGTCTCCGCAGAACTTGATGTTACCCTCTTTGAACTTCTCTGTTCTGTGTCTCTGTCCGGAGAGCTTTCCTGCCACGATGATGTAGCATCCGCGTGCTCCGGCGTCCATGATCCTGCGGACCGTGGAGTGTCCAGCTCTGCGGAAGTGCCATCCCCTCTCAAGGGAGAAGGCCAGCTTCTCGGCCATGATCTGTGCGTTGAGGCTTGCGTTCTCGACTTCCTGAACCTCGATCTGGGGGCTGTCGAAGCCGTACTGCTCCTCGATTACCTGGGTCAGATTCTTGATTGTCTGACCGCGCCTTCCGATGACGAGTCCGGGCCTCTCTGTCGTGAGGATGACACGGGTTCCCATGGGCGTCCTCTGGACTTCGAGTCCTCCGAATCCCGCACGGCTTACCTCTTTCATGAGGTACTCCTTGAGCAGGACCCTGCGTACGTGCTCGGCAACGATCTTTCTCTCTGCTGCCATTTCACTCAACCTCCTGGATGATGACTTCCACGTTGACGGTATCCTGGTTCCACTCGGTCGCACGGCCGTGTGCCCTGGGCATGTGTCCGGGGATGACCTGACCTCTGGAAACGGAGATGGTCGCGATTGCCATGTTGGAGACGTCAAGTCCCTTGTACTCGGCGTTCGCAGCTGCGCTGTCGAGAACTCCGAGGATGGCCTTCGCTGCCTTAACGGGGTATCTTCCGGGTCCGACTCCTGCCTTGTGTGATACTCTCTTGTTGTATCTCTTAAGGGGAACGGGCCTCTTCTTCTCGATCACTTCCTCGAGAGCCTTCTGTGCGGTCTCGACTTTCATTCCGCGTATCATTCCGGCGACCTCGCGGGCGAACTTGGGGGAGACGGGCATCTCCTTTCCGAGTGCCTTTGCTGTCGTGTCGGGGTCAGCTACTGCAGTATATCCTGAATTTACCATATCTGACACCTCACTTCAACGGCATGAACTTGGACGATCTGGTTGCACCGACTCCGGGTCCGGAGTGCACTGGAGGCTTCCTTGTCTGGACGAACTCTCCGATGAAGCAGCCGATCATCTCGGGCTTGATCTCAAACTCTTTGAACTCGCGTCCGTTGTAAACTGCGACGCTCTTTCCCACGAACTGGGGTATGATCGGCAGGTCCCTGCGGTGTGTCCTCACGGTTCCGGTAGCGGACATGAGGTTGTCGAACAGGAGCTGCTGCTCGTAGTTCAGACCGCGGAGGTATGTCCTCCTTGCCCTTGAGGGCAGGATTCCGAGGACTTCCTCGAAGGGCATGGCGAGCAGCTCTTCCATTGTGAATCCGCGGAACAGGAACTCCTTCTTCCTGCGTGCCTGGATTGCCGACGCCTTCTTCCTGGACTTCCTCCTCGATGCTTTTGCCGATCCTGCAATAATCTTCTTTGCCATTGCAATCACTTCCTTATTTTCTTCTTAGGAGGCAGGAATCCTACCTTCTGACCAGGCGATGCTGTCCTCTTCTGACAGTTGGGTCCTCCGACGTGGGCGTGACTTCCTCCTCCGTGGGGGTGGTCGACAGGGTTCATTGCGACTCCCTTCGTCTTGAAGGGTGCCTTTGACCTGGACCTGAGTGTCAGAACGTTCTTACCTGCTTTCGCGAGGGGCTTGTCTCCCCTTCCGCCTCCAGCGACGACACCGACTGCGGCGCGGCAGCTGGGGCTGAACTCTTTGATGACTCCTGAGGGCATGAGGACCATGACCTTGTCTCCCCTGGAGACGACGGTACCAGAGGATCCGGCGGTCTTCACGAACTTTCCACCGTCGCCGGGCCTTGCCTCGACGTTGTGGACGAGCGTTCCCTCGGGAATGTTCGAGAGCATCATTATGTTTCCAGCTGCGACCTGGGTTCCGCCGATGACGATCGTCTGACCGACCTTGGTTCCCTCGACTGCCAGCTGGTAGTCTGTCTTACCGTTCACGTCGAGCACTGCGAGAGGGCATGTCCTTCCGGGTGCCTGGATCAGGTCCTTGATGACTGCGGTTCCCTCGTTGAATGCGGGGAGCCTGACGTCATCGACGTGCCTGTGGCTGGGTGAGCGGTACAAAGAGGTTCCGCGACCCCTTCTCATTGGTATCAATCTTTTTCCCATAATCACTCACCTCAGAAGACTCCGACCCTCATACCTACATCCTCTGCGGAGTATCCGTCCGCGAGCTTGATGATGGCGTGCTTTCCGTCCTTCTGGATCTTTGTCCAGACTTTGTCTACCTTAACCTCGAAGCGCTCCTCGAAGACGGTCTTGATCATCTGCTTGTCAGCATGCCTGTTGACGATGAACTCGAGTCTGTTTCCGTCCTTGAAGTTCTGCGTGGGGGTTCCGGTCATGTGGTTCGTCGACTTCTCTGTGACGAACGGTCTGATGAGAACATCACTCTGCTTCATTGTGTCCAACCTCCGATAGCGTCGATGGCTGCCTTGGTGTAGACAGTGAGCCTTCCTGCGTCTCCTCCGGGTGCGAGGATGCTCGTGTTGAGTGTCTTGACCTCCTCAACTGTCACTCCGGGGATGTTCGCTGCACTCTTGAAGATGGCCGAGTTCCTCTCCTCGTCTGCGACGACGATGAGCACGGATACGGGGGTGCGGTACTTTCTGTTCCTCATTGTTCCCCTTCCTGCACGGATCTTGCGTCCATCCTTTGCACGGTCAAGGTCGTAGCCGATTCCGATCTTCTCGAAGAGCTCGATGACTGCGGATGTCTCCTTCACGTCGTTGAGTGAGTCCTCGATGACGATGGGGAACGAGACCGAGTCGTCGAACTGGTGGCCGCGTGCCTTGACGCAGTCCGCACAGCCTGTTGCTGCGAGAGCGGATGCGCGTGCGATCTTGGCTTCTTTCTTGTTGACCTTCTGTGCCCAGTTCCTCTCAGGTACTGGCGGGTGTGCCCTCCTTCCTGAGACGTTGTTAGGTGACTCTCCGGCCTTTCCGAGTCCGTGGATCCTCTGGTTACGTGCGGATCCGGTACCCTTTCCGCGGAAACTGACCGCGTGCCTCATTCCAGACCTTGCTCCGGGTCCGTAGGGCTGCCTACCGTTCGCGGCTGCTGCCAGGACTGCCTTCTTGATGATGTCGGGCCTGTAGGGGGTTGCGAATGCCTCGGGGACCTCAACGGTTCCGGCGACTCCGCCGTTAACTCCATAAACATTTGTCGTAGCCATTCACTCATGCCCCCTGTTTCGATTCAACGGAGACGTATGTCACATCGACTGCCTCCATGTCGGCCTTCTTGGGAAGCCTGGTTGCATCTCTGAATCTGATGAGCCTCTTGGTGGGTCCGGGAACGGAGCCGTAGACGAGGACGTAGTTGTTCCTGACCTCTCCGTAGTTGAGGAATCCTCCCTTGGGGGTTACCTCTGCACCGTCGGTACCGACCTTGACGACTTTCTTGTTGAACTCGGTCCTCTGGTGGTATCCCATCTGTCCGGATCCGGGAACTGTCGATCTGACGTATCCGGGTCTCTTAGGACCGAGGTTACCGATTCCGCGGCGGTGCTTGCTGTTCCTGTGCGACAGGAGCTTGACTCCCCACCTCTTGGTGACTCCCTGGAATCCCTTTCCCTTGGTCACTGCGATGACATCGACCAGTGATCCCTCGGGGGTGAAGTCCGTGAAGTTGACCTCGGTACCGAGTATCTGCTTTGCGTATGCTACCCTCTCGTCGATAGTTCCTCCTCCGATCCTGAGCTCCATGAGGTCGGGTACCTTCTTGGGTACTCCAGAAACGTTCTTCGGCTGGGTGTAGGCGAGTACACGGACATCCTCGATGTCCAGACCGTCATACCTGGCGAATGTTGCTTCCTCGTGGTTCTTGGGTACGTTGAGGCGCCTGTCGAGGAGCGGGTCGAGGTCCTTTGCCCAGACCTCTCCTGCTGTCTTCAGACCGACGACGCTGCTCTCGTAGAACCTGACTGCCGCGATCTTCATCGAGGGGACCTCGACGACGGTCACGGGAACCTGGACCTCCATTCCGGAGGTCGTGCTCTTCGCGCTCTTGTCAACGATGAACGCGTGTGTCATTCCTGCCTTGTATCCGGCGAATCCCTGGATTTTGGGGGATCCACTAATCTCGGGCCAAGAGTCAAGCCTCGGTGTCTGAGACTGCGCTCTCTTCCTAGGGCCGAATGCCCTAGATCCTTTCTGTGGACGTCTTCTTTGTGGCATATTTTACACATACCTGCGAGGGTCTCTTCGCTAACCTCGCGATTTATCAGACGAACGTCTTAATGCTCCGACCGTGACGCCATATTCGCTTCCAAAAGCATTTGCATGTGAAGCAGACGTGGGTTGCAATCGCATTGCCCGGTGCGTCTGGTCGGACACTATTATGTCCAATCCAAGTTGTCGTATAGATAGGTTATATATAAAGATGCCCACGCGCTTCTTATTATAAGAGACACGAGGGCGTGAGAAGAAATCATAGGGTGCCTTCCTTGGCCTTCTTCTGCGCCCTCTTCATGCGGGCCTTGGCATCGAAACCGGTGGCCTTCTCGGCGAAGACGTTGAGCTTCCTCTTGCTGTCGAGGATTTCGTCGTCCGAGCGCTTCTCCGCGTCGGGGACGTTCTTCGTGGTGATGTCCATCTTGTCCTTGCCCAGGACTGTGACCTCGATGGTCTCCATGACACCGTACGATGAGACGAGCTTGTCACCGTCCTTCTTGACGTTGCCGAATATGCTCTCCATCAACTGTGCCAGCGCGTCGCCTTCTATGTTCTTGAACCATCCTTTCTTGATGTCGTAATCCATCCGTTTCACATCCTCAAAACTAACTCGTTTTCAAAGTCCCTCTCCAGGTCGGCAGGGGATCCAAGCATGGTCTCGGACCTCATGTACGCCTCCCATCTCGGGATGCATTTACAGGTCACGTCAAGGTCCTTGACGTCCTGCGAATAACTGAATCTCTCCACGGCGTCGAGGACTTTCATGTCGCACTCGCCGCAGTTGTGCACTCCCCTCATCGCCCCTCCTCCCGAGGGAGATGACATGAGACGCGAATGAACGGTACCGCTCAGCTGTCTGAACACCTCTATGAGGGACCATATCCAAGGCGATCTGAACTCCCCTCTCTTCCAGAGACGCTCCACGTATGTGGCCCTCTGCACGTTCAGGGGATTGATCGATATCTCGTCTGAGAACGGGTCCGCGAACCTTGCGGAATTGACCGCGTCCTCTATGGCCATCCTCTCGGTCATGAACGGAGGCTTTAGCAGAAGATATGTCCTGACCATCAGACCGTTGGCCTTCAGTAGCTCCCCAGCCCTCTTGATGTCCGCAGGGGTGAATCCCTTGTGCACGGATGTCTCCAGCACCTTGGGGTCCGAACTCTCGAGACCCAGCGCGACCGTCACGTTCTTCGGGAGGATCTTCACGACCTCCGGTGTGATGAACTCGGGACGGCTCTCGAAAAGCAGTCTCTTGCAGTCCTTGAAGGCATCGAATATCCTCTCCCTTACGGAAGGCGGGACCTCGTTGTTGTCCAGGAAACTTCCAGACGTGTACATCTTTACGAAGGGTTCGCCTTTGTACTTGGAGAGTGCCTGATCCAACTGTTTCAAGAGATCGTCCTCGGTCACGTTGAGAAGAGAAGCCTCCCTGTAGCCGCACATTGTGCAGCCTCCGTGCTTCACCCAACAGCAACCGTTGGTGCGCATGATTATGACCATGGCGCGTACCTTCTGTCCGTCCACCATGTCGTCCTCTTTCCAGCAGGCCTCAAGTTCCGACGGAGATCTCTTTTCCTTCATCTGGGTACCTTAAGGTGAGTATGGATGGTTGGAATTAAACGTTTGCCGTGGAATAACGATTCCCGAATTTGTTGCACTTCACTTCTTCCTATTCATGCTCCCTACCGGTCTTCCGCGTTTCTTCGGGACCTTCTCGGGGGCCTGAAGCAACCCTAGTTCCACGAAGATCTGTTCCTCCTTATCAGTGATCTGTCTGGGAAGCCATTCGCCACCAACTTCGTGACGTATCATGATGCCCTTCCTAAGCAGTTTCATATTCGCCTTGAAAGACCTCTTCTGAAGGCGTTCTACCCTGTAGAACGCTTTCCTGAGTCTGCACATCATGATGACCGAGATGAAATTCACGAACTGTCCGCTTAGAACACAGCAATGCTCGGAACATCCGTGCGTACTGCATCGACACCGGAGAATACATGGATGTCTCATACTCCGGAGGAACCGCCAGGTTCTCGACCACGCACTTCTCCACCTGGGCGATTGTGTACGACGTACCACAACCTACGGGCGACGATGATGACAGCGACTGGTATATCGAATACCTAAGGGAACTGAAGAGGCAGAGAGAGACTCAGAGGAAGGCCCTCGAGGGAGCACAAACAGAGAAGGAATCTGAGGAACAGGCGACCGTTCTGGCAGCGGCCGCTGTCGCAGGTGTCCTGTTGGCCATCGTGATCGCTCTCCGCAAGAAGATCTGATGACCTAAACGAATCAAAATGAAACCGTTTCACCCTATTGCCCCGGAGTCGAGCACTGGGGCGATAGATATTCTATGAGATCATTGATGTTCGGGGAACTCCACCTGCGGCTGCTCCCCGTCGAGGAACCTCTTCGTCACAGCCAGATCGACGGTGTTGCACAGCACCTCCGCCGCATGGTTCCCTTCGGGATAGTAAGAGATCAGTGCGTCCTTACCCATGTACGGGAAGAATCCTCTCTCGAGGGATCCGTAGAACGTGGTCACGACACAGAACTCCGTGAGCATCCCTGTGTAGACTGCACAGTCGATCTCCAGACCGTCCAGTGTGGATTCGAGGTCGGTATCCTTGAAGCAGCTCATGTTCTTCTTGTGGATCACGATGTCCGATTCCGCGGTCTCGATACCGGGAAGCCATTCGTCGCTGTCCTCCTTGTCGTATCCGGTATGGGATGCACCGTCGAAGTGGATGAACACCACCGGGCGTCCGTGTTCGCGGAACAGCCTTGCGAATGCGTTGATCCCTTCCACCGCCTTGGTCATGCGCTCCACCCAATCCGGCTGCTGTGTGAGCGAGAACTTCCTCTGGGCATCGATCACGACGAGAGCGATGTTGTTGCCCCATATCCTTTCGTTGAGCATATTGGATGAATCGGGTCACAGGTTAATATCATTGACCTCGGGACGGACACATTTTCCCTTTTATACCATATCAATCATTACTAAATCGGAGAAAGCCAAAATGGCCAAGAAAATCATCGTTATCGGTTCGGGAGCAGCAGGAATGACCGCCGCTTCCACCGCCAGGGCGAAGGACCCTGAGTGCGAGATCACCGTCTTCACAGAGGATGAGGATGTCGCATACTCCCCTTGCGCTATCCCGTGGGGTATCGAGGGGAAGAGCGAATGGACCGACATCGTCATGCACACACCCGACTTCTACGAGAAGGAGCGCGGGATAAAAGTGTACACCAAGACGACAGTCGAATCCGTGGATGATGCTGCCAAGACCGTCACAGCCGGCGGAAAAGCATACGCATACGACTCACTCATAATTGCGACCGGCGGAAAGGTATTCGTTCCTCCGATCGAGGGAACGAACCTCAAGAACGTCTTCATCGTCAGGACCGTAAGGGACGGTAAGGACATCAAGGAAGCACTGAAGAACGCCAAGAACGTCGTCATCGGCGGTGCAGGGGTCATCGGACTCGAACTCGCCGTGTCGTTCAAGAACATGGGCAAGGATGTCACAGTCATCGAGATGATGAACCAGGTCATCCCCCGTATCGCCGACAAGGACATGGCGGACAACATCCAGAAGCACCTGGAGGACATGGGCATCAAGTTCATTATGAAGGCGCCCATCCAATCCGTTAAGGGAACGGATAAAGTAGAATCAGTCACAGCGGACGGTAAGGACTGCCCATGCGACGTCATGATCTTCGCTACAGGTGTCCGCGCCAACCTGGACATCCCCAAGGCATTGGGATTCGACATCGGTCAGCTCAACGCCGTCATAGCAGCACCCACGCTGCAGCCCTACAGGAGGGGCAGGCTCGTCCCCGACATCTACGTCGCAGGCGACCTGGTGCAGTGCGAATCCGCCATCATGAACGGGGCCACCATGAGCCAGCTGGGATCCACTGCTGTCAAGCAGGGTACAGTTGCTGGTAACAATGCAGTCAGCAAGGACAAGAAGCTGTTCGGACCCGTCGCAAGCCCGTGGGTCAGCATGATCGGCGACAAGCAAATAGCAGGTACGGGACTCTCAGAGGGACTCGCATCCTGGTACGGGATCGATGTCGCCGAGGGTAAGGCCGAAGGACTCACACGCGCCAGGTACTATCCCGGCGGAAAGGAACTCATAGTCAAGGTCCTCGCGGACAGGGCATCACACAGGATCATCGGAGCACAGATAATCGCAGGAGAGGAGGCGACCGGACGTATCGATTGGCTCACATCCGCTGCGATCAACGGCGTGACCGCCGAGGACTTCCTCGTACGGTCCGAGAACGCCTACTGCCCTCCGACCTCTATGGTCAAGGATGTCGTGATCTCCGCAGTGGAGGACCTCTGCAGGAACCTCGCACAGTGATACCGTGGAATATGCAGAGTACAAGGAACTCTACAACAGCCTGAGGACACCCGAGGACCTGGAGAAGCACAGGGGACGCTACGACGACAGACTCCTGGACTCCCTGTACACACAGAAGACCAGCAGGGAAGTGAAGAAGAGGTTCTACATAGTCAAGCAGAACACCCCCCGCATGCTAAAGGAGTGGCGCAAGGGGAAGACCATAATGGACCTCTCCACGAAGTACAAGTTCCCTCCGATCCTCACAGCGATGTTCATCTTCCAAGAGGACGGGACATCCAAGAAGGACTTCTGGGCATCCATCAACGACCCGGATTCCCTCGAGAGCCCCGAGGTGGCGGACGAGATACGCGACGCGATCAAGTACGATATCGTGTATTCCCCCGCGGCCAACGACAGGCAGAGGGAGAGAGGTATCTGGGGAGAGGATCTGGCACATCAGTGGCTGGACGGCCAGGGCATCACCTACCGCACGGAGAACGACCTGAGGGAGGGCGGGGAGGAGTTCACAAAGACCCCCGACTGCCTCCTGGACAGGCCAATGATGTACAAGGGTCACAAAATCTGCTGGGTCGAGAGCAAGGCCTCGTTCGGTGACAACACCGAGTTCAAGTACAACTCCAGGAAGCAGCTGATACCTTACACCAAGCTGTTCGGACCCGGTCTCGTCGTATATTGGGTAGGATGCCTCGACGATTTGGAGTGTCCTGAGGACGTCTATGTATCGGACATCTCCGTCCTGGACGAGAAGCTCGAAGAGTGCCCCGAAGAGCTGTGAATCATGAAGGGTGCCTATCAGGCGCCCTCCCTCATTTACCCACGATCGAACCGTATCGTTTGTTATAAGAATTGAAAACGGGAGTGGCAGAAATCCTGCCAGCCCCGTATGGATATGAATGGTTTTACTGGTTCTCTGCACGGAGTTCGCCCAGGGTGGCCTCCCTCTCGGCGAACGCGTCATGCTTGTGGATTGATTCCTCGGAATCGCTGGTGACATCCACGTAGACCTCGTCGGGAAGGTCGATGTACTTCTTGACGAAGTTGTCCAATACCACCCTGACGACATCCTCAACGAACTTGGTGTTGGAATGGGCGTTGATGATGACCTGTCCTTCGTCCGGCCTCTTGAGGAGCTCGAATGTGGGTGACGAGAATGACTTCTCCACCAGGTCGATGAGATCGTTGGCCTCCACATCTATGTTCACCGGCAAGTAGACCATCAGTGTGACGACATTCCTCTGGTTGTGGGTCATCACAGGCGTTTCGCTGTGGATGTCCAGCATCTCGGTGACGGTCTGCTGTCCGCAGGGACATGCTGTCATTCCGATGACCTCGACACCGATCATCTTGGTGATCTCACCGTCGCGGACTATGTGTCCTCCGGACAGGATCGTGTATGCCTCCAATGTGTCCTTTCCGAGAGGGGTCTTGGACTCGCGGAAGTACTCAGCCTCGATGTGGACCTCTGCCTCTTGGGCGTACTCGTGGTGGATCATGAGCCTCTTCAGGATATCGACTGCGACGTTCTCGACGGCAACGATGGGGTTCTTGAGGGATTCCGATACGATCTCGTTCAGGACCTCTACGTTCCTGGACATGTGGGATCCCTTCTGATCCTTGGGAAGGTCGACATAGATATCGAAGATACAGTTCAGATTATTGACCACCTTTCCGGAAGGTCCCTCCCTCTGTACAATTATTGGCTTGCGCACGCCTTTGACTCCCACACGGGTGAGCTTGTACTCGGCGTCGCCCTTGCCGTACTGAAGGTCACATTTGAGTGTCATCAGGCGTTCTAATACCGAACTACTTTAAAACAATGTATCCCTACAACCGTTGGTAGAAGAATCATGTTCTGCGGCGTTGATGAGGCTGGAAGAGGTTCTGTCATGGGGCCATTGGTCGTCGGTGTCGTCTATGTGGAGACCGACAAGGACCTGAAGGCCATCGGGGTGAAGGACTCCAAGAAGCTCACTCCCAGGACCCGCGAGAGAATGTTCGACCAGATAACATCGGCAGCGGACCACTGGTGCACGGTCGTCATGTCCTCTGAGGATATAGACGAGCAGAGGAAGACCATAACCCTCAACGAGATCGAGCTGAACATGTTCGCAGAAGGGGTGTCCAAGTGGGATACCGTACAGATACTTGCGGACTGTCCGGACATCAACGAGACGGCCTTCACGGACCGCCTGTACTCCAAGCTCGGAAAGGATGTCGAGATAATAGCAAAGCATAAAGCCGATGACACATACCCTATCGTATCGGCAGCATCCATAGTGGCGAAGGTCACTAGGGACCGCATGATGGAATCCATCAGGGAGGAGTTCGGCAAGGATGTGGGTAGCGGATACCCCAGCGACTCCAAGACCATGGACTTCATCCGTAATTGGATCCAGGAGAACGGGAAAGCGCCACCGAACGTGAGGACCTCCTGGGAACCGGTCAGGGAGATGCTGTCGCTCAGAAAGAACACAAGACTCGACGATTGGTGAGATACAGATGACGATGCAACTGCAGATCCAGGATATCATTGACAGATTCCACAGGAAGATGGAGAAGGACCCGAACATGAAGAAAGAGATCGAGCCTCTCACCAAGACGATCAACATCGATCTGGGATCGGAAGCGTACTCCATGAAGCTCAAGAACGCCCAGATATACGATTTCACCCCTGTGCTCCTGCAGGAGGCAGACATCACCCTCACTACGACCCCCGAGAACCTCCAGGGACTCATCGACGGTACCCTTAGGCCCATGAGGGCATTCGTCATGAAGAAAATCCAGATCAAGGGTAAGATCGACGACATAATGTTCCTCAAGAAATTCTTCTGAAACACCATCATCGGAGGGGTATTCCCCCGATAATCATCTACTTTTATCACGTACTCCATCGAACGGGCGATATTCATGTCCAGTAACGACCAGGAAGAACCATACGAACTCTACGACCAGTATCACGGATGCCATTATGGCAGGAAGAGGAGACCCTCGTCCTTGCAGAGAGACTGGGAGCGGGTTACTTCAGGATGGTACTTCTGGACGGCGATTCAGCAGCGGCTGTAGGCAAAGGTAAGTTCAGGCTGGTCTACCAGCACAGGGACATGGACGGATACATCGAACTGCCTGCAGTGATATCGGCAGATGACATATCTGCAGATCTGGCCAAATCCGTTCTGAGGATGGAGGACCGCGTAGGTGCACTCGGGATCTACACACCGGACAAAGCTGATGCGAAGAAGATAATGTCCTCTGCCAACAGGCCCCCTGTGGAGACGCAGGCTCTGGATTCGGTCCTCACGGTCCTGCTGGACTTCTATGCTAACGCCCATGCCACCGGATACGGCAACATGTGCTTCTTCGGATCCGTCCTATCCAAGAAGGAAGTCGTCGAGAGGTATTAGAGGACAAGCGACGGGGCCATGGGATTCCATGCATCATCGATCGACCGCTTCCAACTGGCGGAGGACCTAGGAGGGATGGACATGAGGTACTTCCTGGTCCGCCCCTACGCCATGGATTCGCTGAAGAAGGGAGAGTACCGTGTCGTGATCGACACCACAGCGGTCTCCAAGAGGGACAGGGAGGATGCGTACATCTCCGAGGAGCCCATCACATTCGAGCAGGCAGTCGCCATACTGAAGGACACCAAGCGCCACGGACAGGTCTCCGTGTTCACAGTTGACCGCGAGGATGCGCTCAATGTCATGAAGGCATCGATGGACGGCAAAGAACCGTACGAGACCAAGGACGGCAAGGGACTGTTCGACTTCCCCGGAAGGTGCTTCCTCAGGTCCAAGAACGGCAAGAGGGAGCCTAAGGTCATCTATCTGAGCTGATAGGGGGCATAGGTCAAATACGGTCAACGGACTCGTGCCAAAACATTTTATAATATACTCTCTTAGAGATGAACAAGATCGGAAGAGCGTCGTGTAGGGAA
>CALAVG010000256.1 GCA_937892275.1 uncultured Methanomicrobiales archaeon
AGTCTTCCTCAATATTAAATATGAACACGATTTTTTGTAAATTTGCATAATTATGGGGTTCAGGAACCGGACTCCGGAGATTAGAACACGATGTCAAGAAAGAAGATAGACCTTGTATTGGAGAATGTGACCGTCGAGGCCATAGCGGCAGAGGGGAATGCCCTGACCCACGTGGACGGGATGGTACTGTTCGTGGGCAGCGCTGTCCCAGGGGACGTAGTGAACGTACGGGTCACGAAAAAGAAGAAGAATTTCATGGAGGGCTACATCACGAAGATCGTGGAACCCTCGCCCGACCGTCTCAAGCCTTTCTGCAAGCATTTCGGTCTGTGCGGAGGCTGCAAATGGCAGGCTCTCCCCTATCCTATGCAGCTTAAAGCCAAGGAGCAGCAGGTCATCGACCAGCTCGTGAGGATCGGTCATCTCGACATCCCGGAGATTTCTCCCATAATCCCTTCAGAAAAGACAACCCTTTACAGGAACAAGCTGGAGTTCACTTTCTCGAGCAAAAGATGGATATACCCTTGGGAAGATCCTGACACCCTGTCCCCCGATGAAAGGATCGGACTGGGATTCCATGTCGGGAAGTTCTTCGACAAGGTCCTCGACATCGAGGAATGCCACCTCCAGAGGGAACCTTCGAACGCGATCCGCAACTTCATCCGCGAATATGCCATAGACAACGGTCTCGAGTTCTATGATCTCAGGGAGAACAAGGGATTCGTGCGCAACATGTTCATAAGGACGACGGACACCGGAAACGTGATGCTGATAATGTGCTTCGCATATGAAGACAAGGAAAGAAGGGAGGCAATGCTTGATGCCATATCTGAAGCTTTCCCTGAAATCACATCACTTCATTATGTGATAAACACCAAGTTGAACGATTCCATTTCCGACCAGACCTGCATACTCTACAAAGGGAACGATGCCATATATGAGAAGATGGAAGGCCTGTCCTTCAGGATAGGTCCGAAGTCCTTCTACCAGACAAACAGCGGGCAGGCATACAGGCTCTACAGCGCAGCAAGGAAACTGGCCCGCCTTACAGGCAACGAGACGGTCTATGACCTCTATACGGGTACAGGCACAATAGCCCAGTTCGTTTCCTCCATGGCGTCCAATGTCATCGGAATCGAATACGTTCCGGAAGCGATCGAAGACGCCGTAGAC
>CALAVG010000257.1 GCA_937892275.1 uncultured Methanomicrobiales archaeon
GTACGGCGGGTTCCCAGACGACGATCTACTTCGAGAATCCCGGGGACGGTTCGCAGAACTTCTCCGTCATAACATTTTCAGGTTATAGGTACGCCCTGCCCGTGAACGGCATAGCCCTGTCAGGCTACGACTTCATGGGATGGAGCGAGACCAGATACGACGTCGGGATGGGGACCGCGGATGCGGGCAATTCCGTTCTCGTATCGTCGTCCAAGACGTACTACGCGGTCTTCCAGCCCAAGGTCTACTCCTGCACCATCAGGTACGACGGCAACGGCGGGATCGGGACGATGAATCCCCAGACCGAGACGGTGTCCTCCGTACCGCACTACATGACCGTGGCGGGATGCTCCTTCGCCTATGCCGGGTATTCCTTCGCGGGATGGTCCGAGACGAGGTATGCGGAATCCCCGTCCTATGCGGCGGGAAGCTCCTACTGTTTCACCGACGGCGGGGAAGTGACCCTGTATGCCGTTTGGACCGAGAACACGGTGTCCGAGTACAACACGTTCCACCTGATCTTCAACGGCAACGGGCCGTCCGTGACCAACGTACCCCCTCAGGCATATCGGATTACCTCCGAGAGGTCCGTGGACGTATACGTGCCGTCTGCGGTGCCTCAGAGGGATGATTACAGGTTCATCGGGTGGTCGGAGACAACCTACGGCTCCGCATCCTACTCCCCGGGACAGAAGATCACCCTGTCCCTCGGCGAAGGACAGAGCACCAGGACGCTTACCCTGTTTGCGGTGTGGGAAGCAAAGGTCATAGGCGGCGACGGTACAATCGTCACCGTGACATTCGTCGGAGATTCCGGCACCCTCCGTTCCGTCCAGGTCCCCTCGGGCAACGCGGTGACGATGATCTCCGCCCCCGCGGTCGAGGGAAGGGCGTTCCTGGGATGGTTCAACCTGACCGAGAAGTGGGACTTTTCAGCACCCGTCACATCCAATCTCACCTTGACCGCCAAGTACCTGCCGATTTTCCATCTGGACATCGACGGTACGACGGTGAAGGTCATACTGGACTGCACCAGCTCTTCGACCAAGGTGCAGTTCTCCGACGGTTTCTCAAAGACCTACGATTCGGCCACGATCCCGGGACACACCGTTGCCAACAACACCAGCGGTTCCGTGACTGTGACCGTTTCCACCGAGGGCGGTTCCCACACGGCGGTATGCCACTACACCGTATCGGACAAGGCATCATCCACTGAGGAAGAGGAACACGGCATCGAGTTCGGTTCCGTGTACTGGATTGCGGGCGGTATCGTGGGCATACTGGCCCTGTTCGTGGTCGGGAGGATAGATC
>CALAVG010000258.1 GCA_937892275.1 uncultured Methanomicrobiales archaeon
CCTCCATGATTTGGACATGGGATTGTATGTATCTTTTCATGGAATTATATATTTTATTCATATAAATTCGATTAATCGTGGAATTATATATTTTATTCATATAAATTCGATTAATCGTGGAATTATGAATAATGTTTACAATAGAATGATTGATAAAGCGGACAATGGGCCCTCAGTATACCAGGGTGTGTTACGATATGCGAGCATTATTTCATGAATGACAGCAGGCCCGCCGAATTCGCATATCGAATGGCCGGCAATCAATACATCAAAACCCCTGTACATGAGTTCGGTGAAGAGTATGTTCTCCATGTGACTGAGGATGTCCTCCGACCTGTATCCCAGCAGCGAGTGCTTCAGTCCCAGGCCCGTAGCATGTCGGTCTCGCTTGCATATGCGCACGCGTGCGAGTGTCAAAAGAAATGCGATCAGGTCAGGTTTGTTGATTGGTGCCAGATTCATATCTGG
The DNA here is from genome assembly GCA_937892275.1 of uncultured Methanomicrobiales archaeon. Classification (GTDB taxonomy): domain Archaea; phylum Thermoplasmatota; class Thermoplasmata; order Methanomassiliicoccales; family Methanomethylophilaceae; genus Methanoprimaticola. The sequence continues at coordinate 469 of CALAVG010000258.1, forward strand.
CAGTGTACTTGCATCCAGTCTTCGGGAAGTTCGAGCATCCGTAGAAGAATCCGTATTTCCCTTTCCTGAGGATCATGTCGCCGCCGCACATCGGACAGGTTATCGGCCTATTGCTACGATTCTGACTGCTGGATGAACTGGCTATCTCCTTGTAGAATCTGGATTCCTTGTTGTTCACAGCGACCAGATATACCCTCTTCTTGGCACGGGTCATGGCCACGTAGAACAGCCTCCTTTCTTCATCCAGTTGATTGTCCTGACTGTTCAATAACAATGGGATTATGGGTGGCTCGCCCCTGACGTTCGGGAATCCATAGCGCCCGGCCTTGTTGTTCAGGATGAATACACGGGAAGCCTGAAGGCCTTTGGATCCGTGTATCGTCATGAAGGTCATCTTCAATTCCGGTCTGCGGGGGTCCGTCACTTTAAACGAGCCGTCATCCAGTTTCGGCTTCCATTCCAGGCCGATATCCTCCAGCTTCACGATATCATGACGATATCTGCCCAGGAACAGGATCGTCTCGTCGCCCGGGATCTGGGCGAGCTCTTCGGCGACACGCTGATAAGCATCCCTTTCGGTCTTCGCGGACAGCCCGATGATCCTGCAGTCGACTTCCGCTTTACCTACAAGGTCCTTCTTGAATTGTCTTGGGTTGCGCATGATGAATTCGCTACTCTTCTGCAGGAGCTCTCCGGAGAAGCGGTATGTCGTCTCTATCTTGCAGATCTCCGAAGGCCCCCAGTAGTCCTCGAAGTCCAGGATGTATGATACGTCGCTGCCGTTGAAACGATAGATGCTCTGCCAATCATCCCCTACGCAGAACAATCTGTAATCCTTCGATGTCCGCATGGCTTTCAGCAGATTGAATCTCGATCTGGAGATGTCCTGGTATTCGTCGACGATGACGTACTTGTATGGATGGACGTAGCCTTCCTTGACGCAATCGGAGGCCATGTTCAACATGTCCTCGAAGTCTATCTCGTCATGTACCGCCAACTGATCCTCATATTCATCGTATATGGGCCGAAGCACCTTTTCCAATCTGGCCAGGGATTGCTCCACCCTCCTGTCCTTGGATGTCGGGTATACCTCGTCCCACGGTTTCCCGCAGCCTTTGATGAGAAGGATGGCGGTAGTCATGGAGGATGCGATCATGCCGAATCTCAATCTGCCGCTATTGAACATCCTGTCGAACAGATCGGACGGGGATGCGGGGGACATCTCCACGCCAAGTTCGGTGAGATGGTTCTTCAGATCTTCGAGAAGGGTGCCCTCGGACCTGTTGTATGCGAACAATTCCACCAGTTTGGTATTGTTGGCCTGATGGGTCGCCCTCTTCCAGTCCATGGATTGCCTGTACACTTCAGCGGCATCGGGGTTGGCGTCCAGCATAAACTGTGCCACATTCCCGTAACGATCTGTTCCGAAATACTCGATGTAGATGTTTGTTCCATTGATGTGAAAGTCCGGATGGTAGTGTCCATGCTTGTCATCCGAGGTGTCGACAGGGTAGGGATCCTCGTATGTGTACGGCACCCCGTTGATTGCGAGGAAGTTGGCGATGTCAGCCTCTCCGAAGCTCTTGACCTTCTCCCCGTTGAAAGTGATCAGAGGGTTCTCCTTGACGTATCTGACGTAGTCCTCGTTCGTTGTGAATGCGAACTCATCGGTCTGTGAATTGAAGTCGAATGCTATGTATGAGTTGAAATCCGCCAGGAACTTCGGGTCAGAGACTCTTCTTTGCAACTCGTCTGTGACGAATTGATTCAGATCCGTGTGAGATACATTGGGGGTCTTCCCTCTAGAGGATGCGATGATCTTGAGACCCAACCTATGGAATGTCGTCGTATCGATACGTTTAGTCGTCTCTTTGAAAATACGTTCTTTCAGTTCATTGACAGAAGCATTGGTGAAGGACAAAAGAAGAATCTCTTCAGGCTGAGCTTTTCCAGTCATCAGAAGCTCTTTGACTAGACCTATGATGGTCGTGGTCTTCCCCGTTCCTGCACCTGCAATGACCAGGCGGGTGTTGACGTCCATGGCGATAGAGGTAAGCTGCTGTTTATCGAGATCCCTACCTTCAACCGGATTGATCATGCGACCGACATCGACTGACAGTTTTTCTGCCAGTTCGACGTTGTGATTGTGAGCATCATCGTGGAAGCTATCGTACTTTCTTAGGAATTCGAGCATGCTGCTCTTAAGAGTTTTGTTCACCAGACCTATTCTAAAAAGAATACTTTTGGATCTCTTCTTCACGGATTCCGCTGTTTGAACACTGTCCCTCTTGAAGGATTCGACACTGCATGGTTCCATGAAACCAGAGCTGTTGATGACAGATGATAGCGTCTCCAAGAATCTGTTGATTTCATCAAGGAGGCGCCTGTCCTTTTCCTTCATTGCTCCCGGATTGCGATGGTCGTATTAAGAAAATGTCAGTGTGCTGATTGAAACAACATGATCTGGATTGTTCCTAGCCACTTGAAAAACCGAATTACCTAACAACGAGCCCGACGTGTAGGCCCTGTTTGTTCCTATTCTTGTTTGCTCTTCCCTCCAACCAGCTGTGAAGAAGACAAAGTGTGGATTCGAACCTGAAAATGAAGCGGACCCGCCGGGATTCGAACCCGGGCCCGAGGCTCCGGAGGCCCCCATTCTATCCAGGCTATACTACAGGTCCGTATTGATGAAAGTGAAGGGGTTTGGCCGGCTCCCCGGCGTGTTCGCGGAACCTCAGTCCTTCTTGTCGAACTCGGTGTATCCGCAGCGCCCGCAGGAACGCCTGTCCTTGTGGGTGGCCATGAACACTCCAGGGCCGCACTTGGGGCACACGGGCTTGGTCCTGACGAGCTTCCCGCCCTCGACCTTGTACGCGTCCCTCTTGCTCGAAGCGGACTTCTTGGCTGCTGCTTTCCCTGCCATCGGAATCACTCCTCCTTAGCGGGCGCCTCGGCCTTGGGGGCCTCCTGGACAGCTTCGACCTTCGGCGTCTCCTGCGCGGCGGGCTCCGCCTGGGTTTCCGCCTTCGTCTCGGCCTTGGGAGCTTCCTGCGCGGCTTCCGCCTTCGGAGCCTCCTGG
>CALAVG010000259.1 GCA_937892275.1 uncultured Methanomicrobiales archaeon
CGGTCATCAACGCCGCTGCCTGTACCGACTGCGGTGCATGCATCAGCGAGTGCCCAGCAGGTGCACTCGAGTGAGCCTAACAGCGGCAACCCCCCGGTGCCGCTTCTTAAAAAACCGTTTAAGTTACTTTTTTAGCGCCTCTTCTTTACCTTCTTTAACACCATGCAGAGATCCTCTGACATTATCATCTTGAATAAGCTGTCAATCTGTTCCAACACCATTTCTTCGTTCCCGCTCTCTACAGATATTATGAGGCCGTCTGTGACGATACGCCTTTTCTCGTCGATATCCACAGGTTTCCCCATCATCACTACTCTCTCTTCATTTACCCCTTTAGTGAATTCTAAAGAAATCGATATTATCATTCCTAGAGCTAGTTGCTGTGTGAATACAAGTCTGTCCTCGTCACGTACGCCGCTTTTGACCTCTGCATCCATCGCATCGCACACGACATCGCTGATTGGCATAATGGCCAACACCACAAACAGTAAGCTGGGAGCGTGTCTTAGGATGTCCACCACCAGATAGAACAGTGTATTGATCAGGGATCTGACCTGGATTCTATCATTGACATCGAAGTCGATTTCGCAGCATGAGAGAACCAGTTCTTTTATGTAGATCTGGTAGTCTTTACCCATTAACTGTAGGATCTCGTCCACTCCCCCTTTGTATGTGCGTTCGGGGTCCTTGGAGAATTCGACGAACTTCATTTTTAGAAAATCTATGATAGTATCGTTGATGTCTTCGGTAGATTCGTTGTTGTTCTGGATCTTCCTGACGATGGCTGATGCTTTCTTGAAATCATATGAATTGACGGCTTCCGTGAACCTGAGGTAGTCATTGCTCCATTTCTTTCCCTGATGATCTCCTTTGGCCAGTTCTTCGTTCAATAGAGCCCCTACCGCCGACCCCAGTTCGTAGGAATCGTTGTCATCAAGTTTTGAACCGCAGTACATGCAGTAACCGAAACCGTTCACAGACTGGTAGATTACCTGCTTTTCGCATTTCTCACAAACCTTTATTCTGAACACCATCAATCACCTCGGTAGGAATACATTGACCTGTCCTTCTTCGAGGACTTCGCAATCTTCTTCTTGGTTCTTTTCACATCCTTCTGCCCTTTGGTGATGAACCTGAAGTAATCATCTGTGGCCTTTGTTATAATCTTTGGATCTCCGGATTCAACAGCATCCTCGATCGCGGAGATAAGTTCCGAGACTTTATTCGAATCAAGCATAAAACTGTAAACGATCAGATTTGGGTCACGGTGAACATTCTTAGAGGATTTCGTTACTAACTTGTCGTATAGGATCATTAGGAAGTTCACCTTGGGGATGTTCTTTTTCGAAGGGAGGGGAATTGGTAAGCTTGGAGCTATTAATTGGATAAGCCCCTCCACGGAGGGAGCGTGATAAAGGATCTTAATTATTAGCCTGTACGCAACATTGAATGCCTCATCATTCCTGTCATCATAATCATTCAACTGCGACTGATATCTTGTTACTTCTGCTAATGTCAGCCCATATGCCCATGAAGAGAATGAGCTGTCCATGCCACTGTCGTAGAATTCGATGATCCTATCCAGATCGCACGGTCTTCTTTCATCCAAGCATCTGGTTATGTGCGATGAGAACACAGCACTTAGGTTGCAGGGCAGACCTTCAAGTTCATCGTCATCGAACTGTTTACTCAGTTCAACGAGGGCCTCGGATGCATTGTGAACATCGCCGTCCAGCACGTCTTTTAAGATGTTCCCGAATTCCAGAGACCATTCCTTTAACAAGAAGTCATAATCATAGATATAGTCCCTCAAGGAGGAATCTACATCTGGACTTATAGGCATGGAATCAGACATATCCAGTTTTGATCCGCAGAACATGCAGAAACCGTCATCCTCGGAGAGGGTCCTCTCACCGCACGAAGAGCAGTTGAGCTTCATGAATGGCATACTTTTCGAATTGGGAATATGTGTTATCAATATGTCGGTCAATAGAAATCTGGAGATCGGGTTCGCGTGTGTTATATGCCTTTGTTATGCTCATTTTCCGACAGTTTCCGCCCCGATCTTGAGAGCAAATACGGAAGGATGTACCATCCAACTATACTTTGTAATCCAATCCAGACGAGAAAAGTAGGCGCAGGAGGCTTGGCGTCCTCCTGCGTTTTGAGCGTAAGGAAGTTTGTTTTTAGAACGCTGGCTCGAATCTCATCTCGAGGGGCTGACCACAGATCATGCACCTCGAAAACGGGTTCAATTCATCGTTCATTGTTCCGCAGTACTTACAAACGCATCCCATGAACTGCGGTAAGAGTTCACCATATTTATTGAGGTCTAAAGGTCGGAACTTAACCGCAGAAAATTTTGATTAGATGTATAGCTCAATCGTCGTCATCAGTTGGTTCTTCTTCGAAGACTACCTGATTGTTGCCCTCTTTCGCCGGCGGGATGTAGTCGGGCTTTGCCTCGGGTCTGTCGGCGGGGAATTCCTCTGCGAAGACCGATCTGTAGGCGTCGTCGGAAACTACCTTCCCGGAAGGGAACTTGTAAAGGGTCATGTTATACAAAGAAAAAGTCCAGAGGGTTGGACCCTCCGTGAGATGTTTCTCAGAGAACTGTGGATGCCACGCACTCGATCTCAGCGATTCCGTCGATTCCACGGAGCGCATCCTCGAGCTTGGATCCGATCTCTGCATCGGTGTCGTCGATGACGAAACCGGCCGTGATCTTCATGAGGCCGAATGCAACAGGGTTGATGCTGGTCTCAGTGATCTGGATACCTGCGGGAATCAGGGTGGGCAGTTTCTCGATGATAGCATTGAGGTCCACTTCTGTTCCCTCGGGCATGAGGTCATATCCTGCAACGATCTGTCCCATTTCAACACCTCATGGTCCGATGAATCCGCATTTCTTGCACTCGTAAGGAACACTCTGGTCGCGGCACTGGTCGCACCTTCCGATCTCGTAGTCCCCGCACTTGGGGCACTTGAAGAAAGTGTTGCCGTGGCCGATGAGTCTCTTACCGCATGAAGAGCATATTTTGTCAGCTGCCATGTATTGTGCGATAATATAACTTATATAAAAATGTCCACTCTGAGAGGCATATCGGTGCGGTTAGGGCATGATCGAGGCTACCGATACCATATCAAATCCATATCTGGCACATGCGATTCTCGATCGATTCACGGCCTCTTCATGATATATCTAGCATTCTTGTTGGCACCTATCTTCTCGACCTTCCCTTCCGCCATCAGCTTCTTGATAACGGCATCTATGGTGTGGATGCTTACATCCGGCAGCTCCATCGAGATCTGTCTTTTGGATATAGGTGCCAGACTCTCATCCAGGATCCTCTCTATCCTCTCGTTCTTCTTCATCGATCTGGAGCCTTCCATCGCGAATCTGGTGTCAAGATCGATGTAGCATTCTAGCAACATCTGCAGGAAGTATCTGATGAACGGGAAGTAATCGTTTTTGCCGTCCATCCAGCCGTTCGACGATTCGTTCAGTGCCCTGTAGTATCTGTCTCTCGTGGCTGCGATATGTTCGTCCAATGAGATGTACCTGCATATGTCGTATCCGTGCGAGTACAGCAGTTGGTATGTCATGAGGCGGGATGTACGACCGTTGCCGTCCATGAAAGGATGGATGCAGAGATAATCGAGTATCACGCATGGGATCAGCAGCAGAGGTTCCACGCCCTCAGAATCGGCGACGAGGTATGAATCGAAAAGTTCCTGCATCGCAGCACTGACATATTCGTGAGGGACAGTGTGCATCACCGCCCTCACCCTGCCATCGGGATCCATACTGACGATCGCATTGTCGCGGCCCTTGTAGCGGCCGCGGTCCTCCTCTTTTCCTGCATGTATCATCCTGTGAAGGAGCTGGACGCTCCTGTCGTCCATGTGTATCGCATCCGGGTCGGTGTGGATGAGATCCAGGGCCTCTCCGTATCCGGCGATCTCTTCCTCCGAATGTGTCAGAGGGCGTCCTCCTCTGAGGACAAGATCGCTTATACGGTCATCCGTGGAGATGATGTTCTCGATCGCATTGGAATACTTTATCGAAGCAAGCATGGCGACCGTTCTGATGCTATCATACTCCTTCCTATACGCTTCCTTCCTGAAACCGTCCTTCATACGGGCTGTCTTGATCGAGGAGACCAGTTCCATGATATCCCTCGGGATGAAACTTAAGATTGAAGCGTAATCGTCGGATCTCATGATTTTATCATGTATTATTTATTATAAAATACTTGATAAACAAATGGTTATTAGGTAAAAATTCAAGAACTATACCTGATAAAAAAGGTCGCAACACTATCCCGGTCATAGAATCCATCATCGTTCGGGAGCAATGTTTTTCTCATACCCTCATTATGTTCAGGTATGAGGATCCATACCGACTGCGCCCCTTGCCTGATGAAACGCATACTTTTCCAGTCCAGACTCAACGAGGGTTCGGATGAGAAGCGTTCCGTCGAGGACAGCCTGAAGGTTTTGGCCCGGGAGTTCGATTACGGCAGGAAATCTGTGGATATCGCGACCGAGGTGCACCGCGCCTCCTATGCCGTCCTGGGGAAGGACCCGTATCACGATCTCAAGGTCAGAGCGGACGAGATTGCAGGGAGATTCATGGATCTGGCACAGCGTTATGTGGACGGGTCCGAGGACAAGCTTAGGGCATGTCTTATGGTCTCGGTCATCGGGAATATAATGGATTTCGGATCCACCGGGGGCATAGACGGTCCGGAGGAATTCGAGCCGATATTCCAGAGGCTCATGGATCAGGGACTGGGGCTCGACGATTCAGATAGGATAGCGGAGGTATTGGACAGGCCCGGGACGATCGTCTTCATGTTCGACAACTGCGGAGAGACACAGTTGGACAAGATACTGATAAGGTATCTGAGGTCACACGGGAAGAGGGTCGTCGGTGTCGTCCGCGGGGAACCGATATTGAACGATGTGACCGCAGAGGATGCGGTCCGTTCGGGATTGGACAAGGAATTGGACAGGATGCTGACCACGGGCACGTTCTACGTGGGGATCGATTGGGATAACGTACCGGCGGACCTCATGGAGGAGATCGAGGGATGCGACCTCATCATCGCCAAGGGCATGGGCAACTTCGAGTCCCTGTCGGATGAGGACCTTCCCGTACCGGTGGTCCATGTGATGCGCACCAAGTGCAAGCCGGTGGCGGATTCGGTCGGGGTGCCGCAGGATTTGAACGTGGTGTACTGCCGCGTATACTCAGGATGAGATAGCTGATGTTCCGTTGCTAATGGTTATGCGGGATCATTCATTCCATTTATCGGCTATCCCATTGTCCCGCTTTTTCACTCGATGTGTACGTATACTCAGTCGGATCAGCCCATCCATGTCTGTTCCGAATGGAATTCACTCGGTATTGGATTTCCTTTCCCTTACTATAATTTTGACTTCGAGGTCGTTTCCCGGCTCGATTCCTAGGATCTCCTTGTCCTTGACTGTCATGGGCAGCACCCATTTACTGAGTGTTGGACATATGGTCATCTCATTCACCTCATATTCATTCAATCGTTGTGAAACGTCTAGAGCTCCATGAGAGACTTGGGAGCCGTATATACGAATTCAGGTACAATATGAGGCATTGAGATTTTTGATCCATTTGTACTATGCTTTGTAATACTTCGGGTGCAAGTTATTGGTTGCCCTAATAAGTTATAATAAAAATTCATTGGATTTATCCAACGAATTATCGGTACAGTTATTTCACATACTGACAGGTACGGCATACGTCTTTGGGTTGTTTCCCTGCAGTACTTTGCTATACCAACCCTCCTGATTTTCTGTACTACGTTCGAAGCGAGTTCTGTCTGACCAATCGGGATCAAAAAGAATGAATCTTTATACCAAGAATTTAATGGATATATCCAAGAAATTCATAGTGGTATTATGGAGATGAAAAGACAGAGATACCTGGACAGGCTCATCAGGCTCAGATTCAAGGGCGGTGTGAAGATAGTCACCGGCATGAGGCGTGCGGGGAAGTCCTATCTTCTGTTCAAGATTTTCAGGGATTATCTTCTGAACACAGGCGTTCCCGAGGGGAACATCATATGCATCGCGCTGGATTCCATAGAGAATTCGCACCTCCGTGACGGCAGGACGCTGTACGACCACATAGCATCGCTCATCACCGATGATTCGGAGTATTATGTCATGCTGGACGAGATACAGCTGGTGAACGGGTTCGAAGAGGTGGTCAACAGTCTGAAGAGGAGGAGTAACGTGGATGTGTACATCACCGGGAGCAATTCCAAATTCCTCTCCTCGGACATAGTTACGGAGTTCCGCGGGAGAGGGACCGAGATCAACGTGAGACCGCTGTCCTTCTCCGAATACCTGCCGTATTCCGGTTCGGATGACCGCACCGCATGGTACGATTACCTCACATACGGAGGGCTTCCGGAATCCGTCGGTCTGGATGAGGAGGACAGGATATCATATCTGTCCGAGCTGGTGGATGTAGTGTACATGAAGGACATCATCGAAAGGAAGAAGGTCAGGATGCCGGATGTCCTGGATTCGGTGTTCAGTGTCATCTCCTCGGCGATAGGTTCGCTGACCAATCCCAACAGACTGACCAATACGCTTCGCAGCGATCATGTGGACGTCGGCGGTGTGACCGTTTCGGAGTATATCGATCATCTCAAGGACGCGTTCCTGTTCGAGGAATCCAAACGTTTCGATCTCAAGGGCAAGCAGTATTTCGATACCCCGTCCAAATACTATGCCACCGACCTAGGTCTGAGGAATGCGAAGCTGGGATTCAGACAGGTCGAGTTCACGCATCTTATGGAGAATGCGATCTACAACGAGCTCAGGTACAGAGGGTATTCCGTGGATGTCGGTATCATAGGTATCAGGGAATACATCGATGGTAAGCGTGAGTACAAGCAGCTGGAGATAGATTTCGTCGCCAACAAAGGAAGTGCCAGATATTACATCCAATCTGCATTTCATATCGATGATGACGAGAAGAGGAAACAGGAGGTAAGGCCGTTCCTGAAGCTGAACGATGGGTTCAGGAAGATCATAATCGTGGACGGGGATGTTCCCGTCACGGTGGATGAGAACGGGGTGGTAACGATGAATGTGATCGATTTCATTAAGGATCCTGAGTGCTTGGGTAAGGTCTGAAGGATTGGGGCCGGACGAAAGGAAGGCCTTGGCCTCGTTGGACGAGGCCTTCGGCAAAGAACTGGCCCACAGGATGACCGGCTATAACTCCAGATGGCTGGTGGAGGTCTTCTTCAGTATCTTCAAAAGGCTATTCGGAGAGCACATCGGGAACAGGCTGTTCCCGATGATGGTCATCTCCATGAATTACAGGTACGTGCTCTACGACATATATAGGGATTTTATGATAGAAGCGAGAAAGTAGGCATTGATCTGATGGGTTGTTTAACACAGTCCCGCTCTTCCGAAAGGTATGAATAGGGGTGATCAGAACCACAGAAGGGTCAGCTAGGCCGAGTGCATACTAGCGGTTTTGGCATTCTCATCGGCCCGGCTGATAATGGAGTTTCAGCATGGGCCTCTGGAGAAATCCCCGTTGTTACCGAATCTGGGCCCTTCCATCATTTTCTCAGGGGTGTGACAGATGGGACAGCAGTTTCCTTTGATGAGTCCCCAAACCAGATAGATGATTCCCGGTACAACTGCAAGCAGTAGAAGAAGAAAGAAGATACCCAGGCTGTACGAACGCTCGGGCATCACGTCCCTCTTGCAACTCGGACAATATCTCATTGCTGCCATAGAACCTGTCAGGGGGAGGGGATATAATATTTTTGGAAAATTATTTATAGAAATTCAAACAAACACATGCTAGTTAATTCATAATGCCACTCGATACACACGATTCCGGTGCGTCGCTGGAGCGTCGAACTGTGCGATCTGGGGATCGCGGGTTCCCGGAAAAGCCGGGAAAAGATTAAGAAGCAAGTCTGCGATGTGCAATCAGTCACGATAAGCCCCGTACGGTGGCTGCCGGTAAGGTGGCCATTAGTCTGTACGGGCAACGACTACCTTCTGCCTTATCTTCGAGAACATCTCCTCGTCGCCATGCTCGTAGTGACGGAAAACCGTTCCCGCGATGAAGTCCGCTACCTGAACGCAGGGGCTCTGCTCCGAATCCTTCTTGTCTATCTTCCTCAGGGTGCATCCGTGCTCTGACAGCGACCTCATCGCAAGGGCGCGAAAGTCGGACAGGGAGATGAAGCTGCTCTTGTCTATGACTATCTCGAGCTCGGTCGGACCCAGGGCTTCGGAGACGGATTCCAGGAGGTCGGAGAGGACTGCCACGTAGAGCGCGTTGCCCGACTTCCCGTAGAAGCGGCCCTTATAGTCGTGCTTGTCGACCGAGACATACGCGACCTTGGCATCGCTTGAGGCGAACTCGTCGAGGATACCCGATATAATGGTCCTCTCGGTGTTGTAGAACTTGGATTCGATCCCCGTCTTGGGGATCTTCCTGTAGACGCTCTTGAGGTGGTTGGCGCGCCTGACGATGGTGGCGGACATGGTGAAGAACCTCGTATCCTTCCCGAGATTGCCCGATTCGTCGATGGCCACTACCCAACTCATCCTTATCGGTCGGGGATAGAAAGAGCCGTATATAGAAATCTCCGGACCGGGCCTGTATATAGAACACATCTGGAGGCTGAACAACAGGCGGTTCATGAAGCAGCATACCATGATAGATCTTGATAACCAGAGGTTAGTGTCATTTGCCATCACTCTGGAGAAGCCCGGTGATGCCAAGATGCTCGTGACCCTTGTGAAAGGGGCACTTCTGGTGGGTGCGAATGTTCAACGGGTATCCGCGGACAGCGCCTATGACACCAAATGCAATCGGCCCTTATGGATGGGAGCGGGACAGAGTTCTGCCCCAATCTCAAGGAAAGCAAGAAGGATTCGTGATGGATAACGCGCGTCTCGATTCGGAAATGACCCCATAGGAAAATCGTGTATGCCACAAAAATCCATTATAACAAATTTATTTTAATAATCAAAAATAAATTTGATTAATCGAATTAATTATATAACCTCTTGACGATACAGAATTATGGTGGAAGAAGTCATACGCGAGGATTATCTCAGGATCCTAAAGAGATACAAGGACATCGATCTGATCAAGGTAATAACAGGTATGAGGAGGACCGGTAAGTCCGTTCTGCTGAGGCAGTACATCTCGCTTCTTGTCCGGGAAGGTGTCCCTCGCGATAACATCGTCTACATCGATATGGATTCCATGCGGAACGATAGGTTCAGGGACGGAAGCCTCCTGTATCCCACCTTGATGTCCCAGAAGGACAAGGGCAGGCTCTATATCCTGATTGATGAGGTGCAGCACATCGCAGGTTGGGAGCGCGTTGTGGAATCGTTGAGGAACGATATCGACTGCGACTTGTATATCACGGGTTCCAATGCGTATATGCTGTCCTCGGAGATAGCCACTTTGCTCACGGGGAGGAGCATAACCATCACCATGATGCCGCTGTCCTTGAGGGAGGTATGCACCCTTTACCGCGAGGACGATCCCAAGGCCGCTTTCATCAGATACCTGCGTCACGGCGGGTTGCCGATCCTGAGACCGGAATATTCCGAGGAGACGGCATTCCAGATCCTGAATGAACTCAAATCGGACATCATCCTGAAGGATATATGCAACAGGAGGCCCGGGGTCGATCCGGTGAAGATAGGCAAGGTCGTGGATTATCTGTATTCCGAGGTCGGGAATCCGATCTCCGTTACCAGGATGTCGGCGACCCTCGGGATAAGTGCCAGTGCAGTGAGTGAGTATCTTCAGCTGATCACCGATTCCATGCTGTTCGTAAAAGCGGAGAGGTATAATCTGGCGGGGCGCGCCGTCCTCTCGCAGGAGCCGAAATACTATTGCACCGATACTGGTATGAGATACTCCCAGTCGATAGCTTCGGAAAGGGATTTCGGGAAGACGTTGGAGAATATCGTGTTCCTGGAACTCGTCAGGAGAGGGTACAGGGTATATGTCGGGAGGACCTCAACGGACGATGACGGGAGCGATAAGCATCTCGAGATAGATTTCATCATCATCAAGGAGGATTCGACCGATTACTATCAGGTCACGGAGACCCTTATCGATCCATCGGTGCATGAGAGGGAGTTCAGACCGCTGAGGAAGGCAACCGGCAGAGGGGAGAGGTATGTCCTGACATATGACGACAGGCCGGTCAGGAAGGATCGCGAAGCGATAACGATGAACATCGTGGAATTCTTGATGGGGGACGGGAAGGACTGCGATGGTACGCGGACAGATGGGGGATCATACGATACGTTGTATTCGATGCTCATGGATTACATCAAGGTCTGCAGCCGGATATCCGGCACTGTCGTGACCCGTGATAACTTCGACAGTCTCTCAGCATAGCTTCAGAGCAGGTTCTTCGACCTTCAAGCGTATTTCAGGAGTCCGGGATTGATGGGGGATGATTCCCTTCAGAAACAGTTGACTAAAATCAGGATGAACAACGTGAGGATATTCGATGCCATGATAGCCTGCGTGAACGCTAACAGGGAACCGAAGTATGTGCCAGTGATGGATGAGGAGATGGAGGAGCTGACAGAGATATCCCGTATCATAGGCCGTCATGCCTGTGGTACGATCTGAATTAGACGATCCCTCTCGATCACAGCGAAACCAGAGCAGAACAGTGGTTCATCTGGCGGCCCGATGGTTTTCACTATCCTCTCGGCATCGGTATTACACAGCCATTGGACGGACATCTCCAACTTACCGTCAGCTCTATCGAGATCTTGAAATTTGAAGGCGCAAACTCTGACCTTCCTGAATTTGGCGCAATTCTCGAATCTGATTCCTCTTGCCAGATGACTGGGGCAATATGTTATGCATTACTCCTGATGTATCTGAGAACGAAATCCGTCAAATCCTGATATTTCCCTTCGATGAAATAACGGTATCCCTCCCTGATGTCGTCTTCCGGCGGGATGAGGAACCATTCGGATTCCATCGGATCTGAGACAAAGGAGAAACCGAAACGGAAAGTTCCAAAAGCCCACTCCAGATATGCATTTCCCGGGATGAGGTCTGTAAAGATCTCCGGCAATTCATCATCTATATGGACGATCTTGAGCGATCTCGAGAGGGCCGCTACGAAAGCTTGTACCTGTTCCTGGATGCCCTGTTCGCTTATAGTCGATACGAAGGAGCAGAGGTCTGTCATGAGTGGAGTATCACCGCTCAGATACCATTCTCTCCCGATGCTGGAGTAATTGGAATCCGGCCAGGCCAGACGTATCTGGGATGTATAATCTGAGTTAACGGTCATCGACAAAGCCAACCGCCTCCTTCATCAGTTTTGAGGTCATCTTGCTGAATGCGGCTCTTGATTCCGAATGTAGTTCGGAGAGAACCCTTCCATAATCCTTGATCGAGTATTCGGTCATTGTGAACACGTCATTGTCGATCAGGAAACCCTGCTCGCTGGGACCATCTGAGAATTGTATCAGTCCGTATGTGGAACGGACCGTAATGTCCCCTTTCCCATATTCAATCGTCGCTCCGAAGCCTTTGGGATCATCCTCTCCTGTCAGCGGGCTGATGTACCTCTCGTCTATCAGTTGACGCCATATGTCCATATCATCGGGGACCTCCATTTTCTCCAGGTTTTTCAAGATAGAAGGGCGTATGGCATTGATATATCTGATACCGATCCTGGTCGTCTTATGGATGTTATAACAGGAGAAGAAGTTCTCCATTATCTTATCAAGCCTCTTCATAAACTCCATCCACGAACGGTAATCCGATGTGGACAAGGCGATGAAGCTGTTCGTCACATTGATCCACCAAAGTCCGTCTGAAGAGGCGAAACGATGATTGGCAATAGGCGGTAGATTGGAAGGCCCTCCTTCCGTAATCGTCGTATAATCCGGATATTCATTCAGGACCGTGTTCTGGAACAGATGTATGTTCTGATGTATCTCCAGTAAAGCTGGGAATTTGATTTGACAGGTCACGCTGTCCAATTGATTATTATCGTTCATCTCGCTATCATAGAATCGTGCTGATAGTATAAGTAAGCGATATAACGGCAGAGTTGCGTTGATCATCACAGTCATCTCATTATACCTCGTCCACAATTCAATGGTTGTGAACCGTTTAGAGCTACGTGAGAGGCTTGGGAACCGCACATACGAGGCGGGGAACAGGCTGCTGAAGAAAGGTGCGGTCAGTTTGGAGACGACCATAGAGGATGATCTACGCATATACAAAGTCAAGGACAATCCATCAAGACATGTGATCGTATGGAACAGGAAGGGGGAGATCACCGTGGAGTGCGGTTGCACATCCAAAGCGATGGCATGTCGCCATTGTGCCTGTGTGTACATGTATCTGTTCGATGACTCCGAGGGCGGCGGATCCGGTATCGATGACATTCGCCGTTCCATCCATGATCTGGCGGAGATCAGTTTCGATCCTTTGGATCATGTAGATGAAGCACCGAGGGATATTCTGATGACACGGTTCTACGATTTCATCCAGAAGAAGATCGACAAGAGGATCGTCGTCATATGCAAGTCCATAGAGGAGTTCTCGGATGGTGATGAGAGGGAAGAACTCTACAGGTCGCTGTGGGACGCGACCGATCGTTTCGAATCGCCGCATGGCGAATGGAGTAAGGGTACCATCTCGGCGAACGGAGGGGTGGAGTTCTATGATGATGAGTGATTTGAGTGCACTCGGCTGAGGATCCTCTTGATCACATCGGTAGGTCGGTATATGAATGCATTCTGTTTGTTGACGCGTAACTACTCAGGACCTCGGATTTGAAGATAGGCAGATTGCCTATCGGATTTCACCGGCGGATCGCTGATGTCCTGAATCGGTCAGTCTGAATCCCTTATGACCATGGAATAATCTCCATCGAATGCCGCCTTCAGAGCGGCATATGATGTGACCCCGTGTTTCCTGGCCGTGCTGATGAACGACATCAGCCTGAGATAGTCGCTGGCTCCTTCGGTAGTACGGAAGCACCCGGATACTTTCCCTTTGACCTTCACGTTGCGGATATCCTGCTCGGCCTGATTATTCGTGAAAGGAACATCGATATCGTAAATGAATCTGCACACATCCTGCTTCAAGTCCTGGAAACGTTCTATGAGCGCGCGCTCCTTGCCTCTGGCCGGCCTCCGTTTTCCGGGGGTCTCCTTCGGAGGCGGACATTCCCTGTCCGCCTGACGCATTATATCATCGTAGATCCCCATGTATGTCTCGATACGACCTGGATCTACCTGGCCCTCTCCTATGGAGAGGGTCAGATCCTTCGACCGTTTCATGCTCAAGAGCAGTTCCCTGAACCTTTTCACCCATTGATGGTCCGGTTCCAATTCCTCGATCGCATTGAGCTCTCTCAGGAAGTGAGTTCCGCATGTTGCATGCGACATGCTATCGAACGACCAGTACGGTAACCAGCAGTCATGTACCGCCACGCCCTTGAATTGCTCTATGATCCCTGCCGCTTTCATCCCTTCGAAACCGCGTTTCTCATGGATGATCTGATAGGTGTACTTGTCGTTAGAAGCGTTGTGGACCCAGCCCAGGTGTTTGTCAACTCTCAGTCCGCTCTCATCGTAGTGGACCACTTTGCTGTCTTTGAGCTTGTCGCGAATCTTTTCCATCGCAGGTTCGACCTTATCAGCGCATCTCTTGACCATGGAGATGATAGTTCCTTCGGATATCGTCAGACCCAGGACCTCATTAAACAGGCAGCGGATACGGGATATGCTCATGGCACCGTAGGTGTTGAGTATTCCGGCCAGTTCGGTGACAGTGTCACCGTACTGGACAAACGCCTTTACATTCTCTGGGAAGACAGCAACGTCATCGTGACCTAACGGACATCCCTCCGCCTTAAAGGTGCGGTGGTCGCTCACGTATATCTGAAATCTTACATCGACCGTATACCTGTCCTCAGACAAGCTGAGCTTACCAAGCGACTTGCATGTATCGATGTTCGGACAGTCCCTGCACTTTACAGGAAGATATTCGATGGTTTCATCCGGTCTGTGAGGGACTGTCATGCTGTGGCCAGCATGACCAGGCTGCCCTCCGGATTTCTTACCGGACGACTTGCGGAGGCTCTTGTGAATCACCTTCCTCAAACCGTCCGATGCCGGAGGCTTGGAACTGTTGGACGAGTTCATGTTCACACGGAACTTCAGGTCCTTGTTCTGCTTAAGCAACTCTTCAATATCAGCACCCTTAGCCTGGAGCTCCTTCCTGAAGATCTCATTCTCCTTCTCCAGATTCTCTATCCTCTTTGACAGTTTGTTCTTCTCCTCTTCGAGCTGTTTGATCTTCTCCTCTAGCTCGCGGTTTGTGTCCCTGAAGTCGGGATCTTCGTTGTTGTTCGGAGGAATCTTCTCGTCGGTCATGGGGGCCACTTGCTACGCTGATGCGCGGTTGGTCGCGCATATGCATATCGAATATATAGAACCTCCCCTGAATGTATTCGGGATTGTGCGAAGAAACAGGTCAGGGGCAGGCGATGGTCGGCACGACCATCGCTGAAATTATGCAGTACGTGCACTGACCAGGAACGAAATAGATCGGCGGGGAGAAAGGAGGCCACAGATTGCGGCGAGCTCCAGGTTAATGCTAAAATCCATGGGACAGAGAATCAGGCCGAGGGGTCCTGAGTAGTTACAATAGTATGATTGAAATCGGTCGAAGAAGCAAAGTAACAGAAACAAAATCCTTCGATCATGATCGGAAGCTTCGTTTTCCACAATCCAACCAAGGTCTATTTCGGGGAGAATTCCTTGGACCGTTTAGACGAGGAACTTTCCAAGTATGGAAAAACGGTCCAACTGATATACGGAAAAGGTTCGATAAAGAAGAATGGGGCCTATGATCGGATAGTCGAAATCCTGAGAAGGAACGGAAAGATCATAGTAGAGGATCCGGGTGTGATGCCCAATCCTACTTTGGAAAGGTTATTGGAAGGATCAAAGCTCGCCAAGGATCACAATGTTGACCTTCTACTAGCCGTCGGAGGCGGGTCATGTTGTGATTACGCCAAGGCAGTATCCGTGTCAGCATATTGTACGGATGATCCTTGGGTGAAGTATTTCATCCGTAAGGAGGACCCTGATTGCAAAGTTATCCCCGTGGCCTGTATACTAACAATGTCCGGAACGGGTTCGGAGATGAATGGAGGTTCCGTCATCACCAATGAGAATGTGAAGATGAAGATCACGCGCACCTTCGGAAAAGCATATTCCCCGAA
>CALAVG010000260.1 GCA_937892275.1 uncultured Methanomicrobiales archaeon
TGTCACCCTTGACGTACTTCTTGCGGGTGACCCAATTGGTGAAGGGCTCGAGCACCTTGTACGTCTCGACCGCCTCGGCCTTCTTGACCGGGACCGGGGCACCCTTGACATCCGTGTAGTTGCCGTTGTAACATGTGGCTTTTCCGTTTGCAACCTCTATGACCTTGTTGCACACGTTGTCCAGGAAGAATCTGTCGTGAGTGATGGTTATCGTCACACCGTCGTATTCGGACAACGCCTGTTCCATCACATGGGCCGATGCCATGTCGACATAGTTCGTGGGTTCGTCCAGTATCAGAAGGTTGGTCTCATCGCACATCATCATGCATAGTGCGACCTTCGCCCTCTGACCTCCGGACAGGGAGGACATCTTCTTGGTGGCGTTCTCGTCGGTGATCAGGAACTGGGCGAGACGCTTGCGCGCCTCGGCCTTCTTGTCGGGCCCGATGGTCAGGAGAATCTGTTCCTCAGCTGTGAGATTGAGATCCAACCCCTCATGCTGCTGCGAATAGTATCCTATCTTCGCCCCGGGGGCGACCCAGAGCTCTCCCTGATGGCCTATCTCCCCGAGTATGGCCTTGATGAGCGTGGACTTACCGGCACCGTTCACACCGAACACTCCGATCTTGTCCCCCTTCTGGATGTCGAGATCGATACCTGAGAGCACGGTCCTGTCACCGTATGTGACGGACATGCCGTTGGCGATGATCACGTTCTTCCCGGATTTCTGGGCGGCGGATATCTTCATGCTGATGTCCTTCTGCTCCTCCGGACGCTCCTTCTCCTCGATCTTCGAGACCATCATCTTCCTGGTCTTGTAAGTCGCCATGTATCTGCGAGAATCATGGAACATCGCCTCGATCAGATCGTCCTGCTTCTTCTTGGCCGATGCGTACCTCTCGTACTCCTTCATCTGCCTCTCGATGGCCATGTTCTTCTTCTCGACGTACTGCGAATAGTTCCCCTTGTATTCCACGGACTTCCCGTTCTCGATCTCGACCACACGGGTCACTATCTTGTCCAGGAAGTACCTGTCGTGGCTCACGACCACCACGGCGCATCCGGCCGAAAGGATGCGCTCCTCCAGCCATTCTATGGTCCCGATGTCCAGATGCGATGTGGGCTCATCCATGATCAGCAGGTCGCAGTCCAGTATCTCTATGGCCTTCTTGGCCATGACCAGTTTGGACCTCTCCCCTCCGGACAATGTGCCCACGCGCCTGTCTACCGCTTCCTTGGGGAAGTTGACCTGGGCCAATATCTCGAGTAGACGGTCACCGATCTCAGCGTTGGACCTGTCGATGTTGCCCTGCAGCTGTGCGCTCTCCTCTGCGAGACCGTTCCAGTCGATGTCACCGCCGGATGCCATGAGATCGTCGATCTCCTTCATGCGGCGGTTGATCTTCTCCACGTACGGGAACGATTCCTCCAGGACCTCCCTGACGGTCATGTCATCCGATATCTCGGAGAATTGCGACATGTACCCGATACGGTCCGTCCTGCGGGTGATCTCCCCTGTGTCCGCCCTCTCCTCTCCCAACAGGATCTTCAGGAACGTGGATTTACCTGCTCCGTTCACTCCCACAAGACCTATGCGATCCTTCTCGTTGATCTGGAGACTCACGTCCTTGAGGACCTTCTGGGGACCGAATGCCTTGGTCACGGATTGGGCTTTTAGCAACATTGTATTCACAAGGCTATCGATGCGAGAGATATATCGATTTGGGGCGGACCGCCTATCCCGGAATGACCTGATCTTCAGGATATGCTCAATTAATTCTTTAACCACAAATGCCCATTACTCTTTTGGGGAGTATAGCGTTGAGACCTTCTAGATGGATATTGTTCATTTTGCCCTTTATCGTATTCATAGTCTTGCTGGTATGGTTTATTCCAGCGGCCGAGAAAGAAGGTACGGTCTCCTACGACAGCGAAGCGGGGTCCTTCACAATCACATTCACCGAACCGCTTCCGGATGCGGCCTGGACCATGGACGTATCCTACGAGGATGGTAGGGATGTCAGATCGATACTGTCCGGAGCAGCGATTACCCTATCCTCGGATAAAATGACGGTGACCATCGTCAACGAGAAGCTGATAAACCTCCATGACGGAGTCTACGACCTGGATGTGACCTCGCCGACGCAGGAAGCTCACCATCTGAGATTCCAGGTGACCGACCATGTCGACTCCTCGGATGATACGTGGCGCATGGTAGTAGCGATCCTGTTCTTCGTGTTGGTAGGAGGCTTCCTGGTTGCCAGGAGGATCGTATTCGGTAAGAGTGCTGGATGGTCATGGAGCAAGCGCATCTGATCGTCTGAATAAGTCCCGAAAGAAATGACGTAAGGGACACTACCAATGTACACCCTCACTTCATCTTTCCGGATGTACTCATACCTAAATCACAGTTTTGCAAGAATTCAGAATCTGATCTCCCTGCGAAGTATGGCTTATCGCTATCAGAAGCACCATATTTCAAGTATAGATTAGAATGATCCACGTCCCCAACGAGATCGCTGATGCTTTGGAACTCAGGCCCGGCATAGACCGCCTGTTCTGGACCGTCGAGGACGGGAGGATAATAATCATGAATGTCACCAAGCAGCTCTCGGGCCCCATCGAGGGCTGTGAAAACATAGAGCAGAGGCTCAGGGATTACGAGCAAGCAGATTCCATCCCATCGCAATCCCGGCCTCTCAAGACCGAGGTGATAATCAGGGTCTGATGTGTACACCATCTTCCCATACACATTTTACTCATCACCTCCGGGCGGGCAGTTCTCATCTCGCTGCCCGCCTCCAACATCCATTCGATCTTTATTCTATCAGATACAGGCTCTTCCAATCCGAACGCGAATCCTCTATTGATACTATGCGTATATCCTCGGGATCCTTCCTGTAGAGGGCGACATAGTTGCCTATAGGCAGCGCCCTTATGATCTCACCGTCATCATCGGCTGCGAAGGAGAATCCGAGATCGGGATATTGTTCGAGCATCCTGCATGCGTTCTCGATCTGCAGTATAATATTCTTTGCCACCGACGGATCCTTGGTCCTTTCGTTGTAGAAGCATTTGATCTCCTTCAGCTGGCATACGGCATGAGGAGAATAGCTCAGTCTCATTGGTCTTCCTCTAGCATGCGTTCTGCTTCGTCGGCCGGGATCCATCCACCCTGTTCCTTCACGGACTCCAATCCTCTGCGGTATGAGGCCGTAAGATATCTGGCGGCCTCCTTCCTCCTGGCCTCGGTCTGGTCCGGTACCACGGGGAAAGGGAAACCCCCTACGTTCAGGGACTGCTGCATGAATATGTTTAGGGCATCCGAGAGCGTCACTCCGCATTTGGCGTAGATCTCCTCCAGTTCCTTCTTCACTTCGCTGTTCATACGTATCTGGTATACGTAATCCTTCGGAGCATTCACCACAAGCATTTCTTCCATGGTATCATACAATATACGTACTTTGTATTTTATTAATTCTTTCCAAACTTCTGTCCTATCCGAAATGTTCTGATCATCCATAATCAACATCTCTTTAAGGGGGCCGGACGGCCCCCGGTTTCAGAAGTCCAGATTGTGCTCCCTGAACCACTCCAGTATCTCCCCGCTGTTCGGGAACGCAAGGATCCTCCTGTCCATCTCCTCGGCATCGATCATCGACACCTTCCCGAACCTGAATTTTTGAATACCGAGTAATTTCCAAACCATTTCCGCACCAATTTTTCTACTGCTGGCCATAGCATAGAATGTGTTATATACTATTACCAACATTAGGTAAATAATGGGTAATTAGATGGCCAGAAAGAGACAGGATGGGGCCTTGAAATGGCGTGTTGTCGAAAGAAATGGAGAAAAGTATGTTTACACCAGCACTTCCCACATGGAAAACGGCAGGAAAGTAAGCGATGAGACGTATCTCGGCAAGCTCGATGCTGATGGCAACCTCATCCCCAAAAAACCTTACCGCTCCCGCGAGGAGCGGGAGAAGGTAAGGTCCGAGATGACAATCGATCCCTTGGAAGGGCTGAGCGTGAAGGAATACGGTGCTGTGCACTTCCTCGATTGCATACAGCGCAGGATAGGATTGGGAGAGGATCTCGTCCGCAGTTTCGGCCTGTCGGGGACGACCATCCTCGCCATGGCCGAGGCCATGGCGATAGGAGACACCGAAGTGTTCCTGGACATCGATTCCATTTTCGAGCGGACGATCCTTCGCGACTATTACGGCTTGTCATCACCCATGGATTCGCCTGCTCTTTCCGGATTCACCAACAGCATAGGAAAGTCCACGGCCAATGTGGACGAGTTCTTCCGCCGCAGAGTGGAAAGGGCAATGGGTGCCATCGCCTGGGATCTTACCACACAGGGTACATACTCCGATATGCAGGGCCTGTCGGAGTATCTGGTGAAGAACAAGGATAACGAGGATCTAAAGCGGGTCAAGACCGGCATAGCGACAGATCAGAGGGGGATCCCGATGATGCTGAAGCATTACCCAGGCACCCTTTCGGAACAGGCGACACTCCGTACATTCATGGATGATCTGAAAAGGTATGGGAAGGATCCGAACGAATGCATCCTGGCCTACGACCGCGGATTCGAGGTGGCCCGTAATGCCAAATGCTCTTTGGATCAGGGATTCAGGTTCGTGGCTCCTGTATCGATCGGCCCGAAGGCCATCAAGAGGCTGCTGACGGACTTCGTCAGCAGCAAGGAGAAGAGGACGATGGTCTACGATGACCATGCATACACAGTAATGACCTCGAAGGTGGGTCTCCGCAAGGCGGACAATCCTGCGGCTGACGGATCGGCCAATTACGAGTTCACCCTGGCCGGCGATGAAGGGCATGGTTCAGAGGGTATGCTGGATGCCTTCGTCTGCTTCGATTCGGAGAAGTATTCGAACGAGGTCCAGGCCAGGGACCGTGCGATCGATGCCCTCATGAAGAAAGCGGCCAAGATCGACAGCGAACATCCGGTTGAAGAGTTCAAACGCATCGCCGGAAATATGGCACCCAAATTCAAAGTCAAAGCCGACGGCCGCAAGGTCGTCGTAACTCTGAAGAACAATTCGATGACCTTCTCCGATAATCGCGCAGGTATGTTCATCATGCTGTGCACAGAAGGGATCGAGTGGGATGTGATGATGAAGGTCTATGATATCAGGTGCTATGTCGAACAGGCGTTCGACAAGAAGAAGAGTACGGATCGCCGGTTCAGGACCGGCGATAAGATCTCGATGGAAGGCAGAGAGTTCGTCAGGTTCCTGGCCCTCATGCTGAGGGCCGAGATCGAAGCGGAGTTCAGGGAGAACAAGCTCGACTCGAAGTATACGGTTGAAGGAACTCTGTCCAACCTCAACAGTATCATCGCTCTGTCGAAAGGGACATGGTCGCGTTTGGATAATGTTACGAAGACTCACCGTTTCGTGTTCGAATCCTGTGGATTCGAAACACCGAAGACCGTAGTCAAGGGTGTATCCGCCTATGACTTCCCCATTGACGATGTCCCCGGGGATTGAACAGGAATAGAATCAGCAGTTACCAACATTCAAGAATTTAGGTTCTGAATGCAGAAAACTGCAATATCTTTATGTCCATCAAGACCTATTTAGTACATGTGTAGTTTGCTCCTTATGAACCACACACCTTCTTCCGACTTGATGATCGCCATCATGCGGCCGTATAAATCCAAATAGGTCAACGGTGGCAGGAGGCTCCGCCCCTGACACCGCTTCTCTATTTGCTAACGGTTTACAACATTTCCTAATTTTTATGTCGGGTCGTGTTTCAGATGAGATCCTCGAATCCCTCGACGACCTTGGGGTACTTCTCCTTGATAGCTTTCAGGAGATTGTACACAGTGACGTTAGAGATCTCCGAGGTCTTGATGAGCTTTATGATCTCATCGATGGTGTCGTCGTCCAGGGTGGCGAGCTTCTCCTTTGCCATCCAGTTCCTGAACAGCTTGTCCTCCATTCTGTCGCGCCATCTCTTCTCGTAGGGCTGGAGTGCCTTCTTGGAGAAGTCTCCGGTCTTGTTGAGCTCTGCGAGGAGTTCTCCGGCGTACATACCGGTCCTGCATGCGTGGCAGATACCTCCGCCTGTGATGGGGTCGATGACCCTTGCGGCATCTCCTACGAGTACGAGGTTGTCCGCTGTGGTCTCGTCGAGTCCGGGCAGCGTGGAGACGAATCCTCCCATGATCTCGAGGATCTGGGCGTCCTTGAACCTGGGGTCCTCCGCGATCCACTTGTCCAGATAGTATTTCGCATCGGCCTTTCCGGTGCACTTCGTACCCATGACTCCGATACCGACGTTTGCGATTCCCTCTCCCTTGGGGAAGATCCAGATGTACCCTCCGGGGGCGCAGGAACCGATGATGAACTCGCAGTAATCGGGTGCCACATCGAGGTTGCACATCCTGTACTGGATACAGGAGTCGATGTCGTTGAGCTTCAGTGTGGTGTCCATTCCAGCCCACCTTGCAACCTGGGACTCGTATCCGTCCGCGGCCACGACGACCTTCGCACGGATCTCGATCTCCTCTCCCATGGACTTGGCCTTGATCCCGACGAGCTTGCCACCCTCGCGGATGACTCCGGTACAGGACGTCCTCATCATGATCTTGGCCCCTGCCTTGGCAGCGTCCCTGGCGAGAGCCTTGTCGAACAGGTGCCTCTCGAGAACGTATCCGACCTCGTTACCTGCCTTGGACTCGTCCAGCTGGTATGTGGTCCCCTTTGTGGATTTGATGATCGCACCCTTCATGTCTCCTCTGATCCATGCGGGTTCGGGTTTGATCCCTACCTCGTCCAGCCAGGACTTGGAGACTCCCTCCGCACATCTGAGGGGTGCTCCGATCTCGGCCTTCTTCTCGAGCAGGATGACATCCATTCCGCCCTTGGCGCAGAACTTCGCCGTCATGCTTCCTGCGGGACCTGCTCCGACCACTACTGCATCGCATGTGTAGGTCTTCATGGTTCACACCTTCGTTAGGGCACCCACGGGGCACAGCTTGACGCATCTGCCGCAGTTGATGCAGTCCTCATTAAATTCGAGAACGAAATCGTTGAGGAATATCGCGTTCTTAGGACAGGATCCAACACAGCCACCGCAGTGCAGGCATTTGTCCACATTGACTGATATCATTTCTATCTCTCCGAACTCACTCGGGGCCCCTCTCGTCGATGGGCACTATGAGTGCTGCATCGATCTTGTCGGCCTCCTCCTTGTGAAGCTTCTTCCACTCCTCGACGGGTATGGAGAACTTCGCTTCTATCTCTCTGCGGAACTCGGGTCCGCTGTTGTACGCACAGAAGGGATACAGACGGCAGTCGGGTGTGATGTAGTGCACACCGCAGCGCCTTACCCTCTCGATGTCGTAGTTGTAACTGTCCTGGAAGTGCATTCCTGCGACCAGCATCATCCTCCATGAGAAGTTGGCCAGTGCCTTCTTGGAATCACTTCCCATGACGCCGGAGACGAGGTTGATGAAGCTCTTCTTCGTCATTCCTTCCGGCATCTTGCTCTCGTCTACGCAGCTGTTCAGCAGTTTGATCAGCTTCATCGCGTAGAGCTTCTTGAATCTCGCATTCTCCATCTTGTCGGAGATCTTGTTCAGTTCCCTGGAGAACTTGTCTACGTCCACGAACCTGGGGAAGGGCGTGACGTTGCCCTTGTCGTCCTGGAACAGGTATGTCGCGATTCCGCAGTGGGGATGTGTCGTGAATGTGACCTTTCCCTTTCCGAGCAGGAACGATGCGAACTTCGAGATGGGTGCTACCACGGGGACGGGGTACCAATCGTCCTTGGTGGTGTATCCTGTCTGCTTCTCCATCCTGTCGACGAGGTCTGTCAGCGTGAACCTTCCGGTCTCCAGCTCCTCCTTGGTCACCCTTCCGGTGAATGCGACAGGCTGGAAGTTGACTCCTCTGATGACATCGGAGTTCTCGAATGCGAACTTGACTATGTCCCCGACGAGGTTGTCGTTGACTCCGTTGATGATGACGGGGACCAGCACGATGGACGGACTGTGGAGTCCTTCCTCGATGAGTTTCCTGCAGTTCGCGATGACCTTCTGCTTGTTGGCCCACATCTTCCTTCCCCTGACCCTAAGGTAGATCTCGTCGTCCATACCGTCGAACTGAAGGTAGATGGTGTTGAGACCTGCCATCTTGGCGGCCTTGAGGAAATCGTAGTGGTATGCGAACTCCAGACCGTTCGTCGCAACCTGGACCTGGGCGAATCCCAGCTTCTTGGCGTCCGCGACAATGTCAATGAACCGGGGGTGCACAGTGGGCTCCCCTCCGGCGAACTGTACGGCTGTGTTCTTGATGGGCTGCTCTGACCTGAGTGCGACGAGCATCTTGTGGACCTCCTCGAAGGTCGGCTCATACACGTATCCCTGGTCATTCGCGTTGGCGAAACAGATGGGGCAGTGCATGTTGCACCTGTTGGTCAAGTCGACGTTGGCGATCATGGTACACGAGAGCATGTCGATCTTCTCGTTGTCGATCACGATGCTCGCGGTGTCATCGTTGCCCTGGATCGTCTCGTTCATGGCATTGTGGAGTCCGACTCCGTCCGCTGCGTACCTCTCTGCTTTGAGATACAGCTCAACGTCGGTCCAGATCTTGTCGCTGTAGTGACCGTGCTCGGGACAGTCCTTCTCCATCATGACCATTCCATCCTTCTCGAAGATGTTGGCCTCGATGATCTTCCCGCATTCGGGACAGATGGACTTTGTCTTCTTCGGCAGACCTGTGGCAGCCGTATAATCTACTGACGTTCTAGTCATAGTACCCTTAGTTTCCCGATACGGTGATAATATAAAATAAGGGACCTTATCCGCGCGTAAATTCTGCTTATATTTTAGCCTCCTGCTTAACTGTGTTTTGTTGACCGCAGTATCCGAGTTTTAAATACGCACAACCGGACGAGGCAGAACATGATAGACGACAGAAAAGGGAGCATGCCCTTCTCGGTCCTTGCGGTGGCGATACTGCTCTTGGCCTCAGTAGCCGGAGCGGTGATGACCGAGCATGCCAGGACCGATTCCGAATTGGATGATACCGAATATGGTATCACCGAGATCGATAGGGCTGTGGGCGACATTACATCCTACATCGAACAGGAGCTCGGTATCATCATCCTGAACATCTCGAAGGATGATTCCCTTGGTCCCCTCGAGGACAGGGCCGGGGCGTTCGTGAGGAAAGCCAATGCATGGGTTGATGACCGCTTCCCCATGGTCAGCGGGAATGTCAAGGCGGAGCTTCTCGACCGTTCCTTCGACCTCAGGGCAGAATCGATGGAGATGCTGCAGTACGGCGACGAGGTGGGAGGTCTCTCACCCACATATCTCCGCGGGACCGGCACCATAACACTGGATGTCCATTCGGACCACGGCAGTTCCAGGCAGGAGGTGGAGATCTCCACGGACGGGAGCTATGCCCTTCCGCTATCGGCGGAAAGGGGCTCGATGTTCGAGAGGATGATCAGGGACGGAGGCATATCGATCTCCCAGATGATGTCCTATGAATTGGAATCACTGGCACAGTACCGCGTGCTCAACGGCTACGGTGCCATGACGCAGTTCGGGGCCAAGGGAACAGAGTCCATCATAACCGTCGAGGATGTCAGAGAGGCATACTACAATGCACTGTCGCTGATAGGTACGATCTGCTTCAGAGACAATGACGGGAGACTGGTCCAGGACAAGGTAGATCTTGCCGACATGATGGTCGGCGATACTCTGATCATAGATAGGGCTTCGTTCTACGGTCAGGTCCTGATGTCATCGGTCGATGATCTTGTCATAAAATGGTTCGACTACCTGTGCGGAGATGCACTGCTGGAACATCTCGATAACAGGATCTCTATGAGCAGATGGGCGATAGATGCCCTCATCAATTTCTTCACGGGCGACGATATGTTCGGTGCAGGCGACTACATCGAGGATTTCATGAAGGAGGCGGGTGTGAAGGAATCGGTCTTCCGTTTCCCGGGATCAGGGACCACCACGGTATCAGTGGGCGGATACACTGTTACCGTCGAGAACCCTGTTGTCGATGTTCTCGATCAGTCCTGGATTAGGACGTTCAACATCCATTACCGTATGAGCGACAGTTATCTACAGGATACGATCAGACTGATCCTGAACTCTGCCGCAGCATCCCTGTTCGAATCCGATTATCCGCCTATCGTCCTTCACATAGACCCTTCCGACGACATCTCCTTCATGCAACAAGTCTCGGAAGCGTATCTGCAGCTGACCGACGAATGCGCATTGGTGCTGGACTCGGTCCTTCTTGATTCAGTCGGGGCCAACATGTTCTACGACCCGTTCTATGCGGAGATAGCCGAGACCGTGATGAGGCACTCTTCCGAACTTGCGGACAAAGAGGAACTGGTCTCCAGGATCGAGGAAAAGCTGTCCGCCCTTGCCGGGGAAGGGACGGAGTCCCTGATGACATCCGAGGAGGTGCAGCGTGCGATTCATGGTTACGTTGAGAAGGTGTACTCGGACCTATCCGTCTACGACCGCCTCAGGAGCGTCGAGGGATCGGGACCCAATCTCATCGAAAGACTGATGTTAGAGATAGTCTCGTATCATCTGCAGATCTCGGGCATGAAGGACACCGTGGACAGCAGAGCCAGGACCCTGATGGAGGAGGTCATGGCCGAGTTCTCGACAGACCCCTATTCCAAACCTGTCGACCTACCGGATATCGATCATTTCCTGCTTGAGGATGGAAACGGGAACGTGACGAAGGAGTTCCTCAGGCTGCAATACGAGAGCTCCCCTGTGATCCGCGAACCAAAGATAGTCACTGACAAGTGCACTCACGTCACAGGATTCTTGGAGGATGTCCTTGCGGCCTATTCGACCACCTTCGAGATCAGGCTGACGGACTTCATCGATTACCGTGTAGAGGGGACCAACTCGCTTTCATCCGCCATGGACAACTCCGTGACATCCGCCTGCAGTGGAACTTTATCCAACGATATCACCGTTGAGATCAGCGTCGCCAGTGCTTGGTCATTGGTGGGTGTGAATTACAGTGCCAGCGATACCTTGCTGAGCGATGTTTGGAGCATTCTATCCGAATACTTCGAACCAATCCTCGAACCTCTTCGCGAGATCATGGAGATCGTGAAGAGCATAATCGAGGTCGTGAACGGATACGTTATCGAGATAGCCGGATACGTAGCCGATATAGTATCTCAACTATACGAGAGGATGATGGGCCCGTTGGGGATACTCACCAAGTGGATTGAGGATCATCTTGAAGAACTGCTCTCGGAAGGTGTCCTCGATTTCTTCTACAGCATAAATCTGGTCAAACAGGACCTGAGCTTCGAGTACCTGGGCTACAGGTTCGACCTCTCACTCGATCTCGCATCCCTGACGACGACTACGAAGACACTGTTCAACGCCACGCTTTCCGGCCCGATAGGCGGACTCGATGTCGTCGCAGGCATCACCGCGAAGGTAAGGGGTGATCTGAATGCGAGCAACGCATTCGTCACAGGCAAAGCGACCATAAAGTCTGACGACTGGAAAGTGAAGGTCTCCTTGGACCCTCTCATGAAGGGCAGCAAGCATATGATCACAGTCTCCGCGGACATAGGCGATGCGGACATCACTGTGGTGCTTCCTGATCTGGACGACTACAACGAACTTGGTTTCACTCTGAGCAGGATGCCCGGGATCGGGCAGACCCTCAGCAGCATCCCTATCCCCGGACTGGGGGTGAACCTCGGATTAGATGCGGGAGTCAGCATCAAGTATTCCGCCCCGATGAGTACCGGACTCATCATCAACGAATACGAATCCAACCCGAAGGGAGACGACAGCGGTAAAGAATGGGTGGAGCTCCTGAACAATTCCGACAAGGAGATAGATCTGGAAGGATACACGCTGACAGCAGCTTCCGACCGCAAGAAGACCATGAAGCTGGACGGATCCATCTCGCCCGGGGAATTCCTCGTGATAGATACCAAGTTCCTGCTGGTGAACTCCTCCGGGAAGATGACCAAGAACGGGGACGGTGTCACCCTGAAGGACCCTGACGGTGTTGTGGTGGACAAGACGGGTACCCACAAGGACGAGAAGGATAATTCCTTCACATGGCAGAGGTCCTACGACGGCGCAGGAGATTGGGAATTCAAGGAATCGACCATGGGAAGGTCGAACGGTTCCTATGCCTCTAACAAACTAATCAATGCCGAGGTGGCAAAGGATATCATGATCACCTCGGTGCAATCCGCCTTCGACGAGGTCGGGTCCATAACCGACCTTGACACCATGCAGGAGGTGGTGAAGCTCACCGTCAAGAACTCCGTGGACAAGGTGATCAAGAAGGTCGCAGGATACTTCGTGGAGGCCTCCGTGTTCGTGAAGGTGGATGTGTTAGACCCGACATCATCCGCATCATCCGGGATCAGGGTGGCACTGAGATGCGATTCCGACATGGTGGAGGATGTGCTGAAGTACATCGCAGGCAAGATCGAATCCATCGCACTTTCCATGAAGAACCCGTACAGGGTGGACGGAATAGCGGCGTTCACCGACAATATCGATCTCGAGGTAACGTTCGATACGAAGATCCAGTACCCCGGTATCTTAGCACGTTCGTTGGAGTCCACTCCCAAAGTGGATCTGGGCATCACCTTCAGGACCAACATATCCACCCTCAGCAGGATCATCGGTGAGGACGTGGGCACACCGGGAGTGGAATGTGGCATAAGGATCATCGATTGCCCCCTAGAGATAATCCCGTCAAAGCTCTCCCCGAAGAAGGGGATGGACCACGACATGTGGCTCATCAGGGTGAATGTGGAGTGGGATTGATGGGGATGACAGTACGGCCCCTATGTATGCGCGCGACATTCTTATCTATCGGGACGGAATCCCGATACCATGGCCGGAATAGATTACAAGATCCCCACTGTCCTCACATCGGACGAACTCATGGAGAAAGCTTTCCACAGGGCATCCAAGATCTATAAGAACGGAACGAACACACTGGATACCCGCAAGAAGACGGCATTGGCCAAGGTCACCGCCGTAGGGGATATCGTGGTCACCGCTCTGACCGGTTATGTAGATAGGTTCCCAAGGATGGAGAAGGAGGGTGACTTCTTCCCCGAGCTCGTGGACATCGTCATCGGTATCGATCAATACAAGAAGTCGCTCGGTGCGGTCAACTGGTGCGCAACAAAGGCCGAGAAGCTGAAGAACGACACCTTGAAGGACATCAGGCGCACGAAGGACCCCGAGATCATCGAATCGCTGAGAAGAGGATTCTACGGAAGGATGAACTCCTACGTGGACAGGATCAGCGACGACCTCCTGTTCCTTCAGGATGCCAAGAACAAGTTCCGGAAACTCCCTGCGGTCGACCCCAACGTGCCCACCATAGTCGTTGCGGGATTCCCCAACGTAGGAAAGAGCAACCTCGTGACGGTCATGTCCACCGCAGAACCCGAGATAGCCCCGTACCCCTTCACCACGAAGGGAATCATCGTAGGACACATTCAGGACGACTGGAGGAAATTCCAGATCGTCGATACACCCGGACTTCTGGACAGAGAGTTCGACAAGAGGAACGACATCGAGAAGCAGGCAGTGCTCGCTCTGAGGTATCTAACGGATGTCATGCTGTTCGTCATCGACCCCTCGGAGACATGCGGATTCAAGCTCGATGTCCAGGAGAAACTCCTATCCACTATACAGGAGAGCTTCACCGGTGTGAAGATCATAGTTGCAGAGAGCAAATCGGACATTCTGAAGACCGGCAACGACAGGATATTCTTCTCCGCACAGAGCGGGGAGAACATGGATGTCCTCACAGAAACGATTCTTAAAGAGATGAGGGAGATCGCCCGCAGGAAAGCGGTGGAAGCGGAAGTGGAATGATGGCCGGTCCGGTTTACAGCGAGGATATGGCCAAGTACTTCGCCGAGCTCAATGCGAAGAAGGACGAGATCTACGATATCGCAACCAAAGCGAGATCCATGGGATTCGATCCGGAGGATTATGTCGATGTGCCTCAGGCGGAGGACCTGGCATCCCGTTGCGAAGAGCTGCTCAAGGATTACAATGTGAAAGGAGTGGCAGAGGTCATCAGGCAGAAGACCTTGGAAGCAGGCAACCGTGAGGTCGCCTGTCTACTAACCGCGAAGGAGGTTGCCAAATGGCCTGCGGACAGCCTCGAACAGGCCCTGGACAGGGCTACAAGGGTCGGGTTGGCCGTGCTTACCGAAGGTATCCTGGTCGCTCCCCTGGAAGGGATTGCGGAGACAAGGATTAGGAAGAACGAGGATGGTTCGAACTATGTCGATCTCCTTTTCGCCGGGCCCATCCGTGCTGCCGGAGGTACAGCGCAGGCGATGAGCGTCCTCATCGCGGACGTCGTCAGGACCGAGCTCGGTATCGGAAGGTACATCGCCACCGAGGCCGAGATCAACAGGTTCGACGAAGAGATACCTCTCTACAAACAATGTCAACACCTTCAGTACTCTCCCACATCACAGGAGATCGACCTCATCGTAAGGAACTGCCCCATATGCGTCGACGGAGAAGGTACCGAACAGCTGGAGATCTCAGGATTCAGGGACCTTCCCAGAATCGACACGAACCGTGTCAGGGGAGGAGCAGTTCTGGTCATAGCCGAAGGTATGTGTCAGAAAGCTGCCAAACTGAAGAAGCACGTCGACAAGCTCCAGATCCCTGGATGGGAATTCATCGGACAGTACCTGGATGCGCACAAGGCCAAGGAACCCGAGAAGAAGGCGGACGACAAACCCGTGGAGAAGAAGGTCCAGCCCCTGGACAAGTACCTGAGGGATATCGTCGCCGGGCGTCCCATATTCGGGCACCCCTGCAGAGTGGGAGGATTCAGACTGAGATACGGGAGGGCGAGGACATCGGGTCTCGCATCCCTTGCATACAGCACTGCAAGCATGTACATCATGGACGACTTCATGGCCATCGGTACGCAGCTCAAGATCGAGAGGCCCGGAAAGGCATGCGTCGTCACACCGTGCGATATCCTTGAAGGCCCTACTGTCCTACTGAGGAACGGCGATGTAGTTTATTGTGAGACCAAGGAGGATTCCTTGGCCGTCAGGGACAGGGTCGCGGAGATCCTCGATAACGGAGAGATCCTAGTCCCATTCGGTGAGTTCTGTGAGAACAACCACACTTTGGTCCCATGCGGATACCCCGTGGAATGGCACAAGAAGGTGCTGGAATCCAAAGGGGAACTTCCAGAGGATTGGATGAATCCCACATACGAACGTTCGAAGGAGATGAGCAGGGAACTAGGGGTCCCGCTCCATCCCAAATACAACCTTTTCTGGTCCGATCTGCCGTTGGACAGAATCAAGCTGCTGAGAGCACATGTGCTCGCTACCGGAGTATTCGACGGGAAGAATCTGATCGTCGATCTTGAACCGGAATCTAAGAAGACTCTCCAGGATCTCTGTGTTCCGCAGCGCGTCAGGGAAAAGAAGGTCATCATCGACGAGAGATACTCCGAACCTATGCTCGATTGCATGGGGATCAAGCACGGTCCGGAAGGATTGACCCCCGGCCCCGAACTGGAAGGGGAGAAGACCCTCGAGGCCATCAGCAAGGCCGCAGGATACGAGGTCCGTGCCAGAGCCATGACCCGTGTAGGAACAAGGATGGGACGTCCCGAGAAGGCAAAGGAACGTGAACTCTCGCCCAAACTCCACTGCGTGTTCCCTGTGACCAAGGATCCCGAGGTCGGAAAGGAACTCAGAGCGGCAGCGGCAAGGAATCCCAAATACGAGGAGACCGTTGCGAACAGGTACTGCAGGACATGCAACATCACCACATTCCGCAACTGGTGCAGGAACTGCGGAGGGCACACCGTCTACGTTCCCAGAAAGAACGAGATGGGAGGCGACGGTCCGGCACCCATAAAGATCAACCTCAAGGAGGAATTGGAGGCCGCATGCGAATACCTCGGCATCCAGAATCCTCCCGATGTCAAATGCCATGACGTGCTGATATCCAAGACCAAGACAGTTGAGCCCCTCGAGAAGGGTATCCTCAGGTCCAAGAACGGCATTTCCGTGTTCAAGGACGGAACAGTCCGTTTCGACATGACAGACATCCCTCTTACACACTTCAAACCGAGGGAGATCGGACTCTCCATCCAGAAAGCACACGAACTCGGTTACGTCAAGGATTGGAACGGCGAGCCGCTGGTGGATCCGGAACAGATCTGTGAACTCAAGGTTCAGGACGTCATCCCCGCCAAGGACTGCGGAGATTATCTTGCAAGGGTCGCCACATATCTTGACGATGAACTCGAGATGCTCTATCATCTTCCCCGTTACTATAACGTCAACAACAGGACCGATCTAATCGGGAACATCGTGTTCGGTCTAGCTCCCCATACATCCGGTTGTATCCTGTGCCGTGTCATCGGTTATGCTGATGTCCGCGGATGCTACGGACACCCGTTCTTCCATGCGGCCAAGAGAAGGAACTGCGACGGTGATGAGGACTGTCTCATGCTCGGTCTCGATGCATTATTGAACTTCTCCAGGAGCTTCCTGCCCGACAGGAGGGGAGGACTCATGGATGCCCCTCTGGTCCTTACGACAAGGCTGGATCCGAACGAGATCGATAAGGAAGCACACAACGTCGACTGTCTCAGGGAGTATCCACTGGAGCTGTACGAGGCAGCCATGGCCATGAAGGAACCCAAGGAGATAGAGAAGCAGATGGACCTCATCGCCGGACGCATCGGTACCGAGAAGCAGTACGAGGGCATGGGATTCACCCATGACACCCAGGACATCGCCAATGGTCCCAAGTATTCCGCGTATACGACCTTGGAGTCCATGAAGGATAAGATGGATGCTCAACTCGAGCTCGGAAGGAAGATCCGTGCCGTGGACGAGAAGGATGTTGCTGTCCGTGTACTGAACAAGCACTTCATGCCGGACATGATCGGAAACCTGAGGAGCTTCTCCACACAGACCGTGAGATGCACCAAATGCGGAGAGAAGTACCGCAGGATGACACTGAGCGGAACATGCTACAAGTGCAAGAACCCGCTGAACCTCACCGTGCACGAAGCGTCAGTGAAGAAATATCTCCAGATCTCCAAGACCATAGGTGAGAAGTACGGGCTCGATGCCTACACCAGGGAAAGGATAGACATCCTCGAGATGAACATGAACTCGGTCTTCGAGAACGACAAGATCAAGAAGTGCAAACTGTCGGACTTTTTCTGATCAAGAACAAAGAAAGGTTGGATCATCCCACCTGTTTTGTTGCTGGTCATTTCACTCTTTCATGGCGTACTTCTAAGAGATTACTATGAAACTTCCATCATCAACCTGTATGCGGAGAATCAGGGTCATGCCGTTGCCGCAGTCCCTCCGATAATCGTCTTTATTGATTCTGTTAGATGATGAAATGAACAGTGGGAATTGATGTGATCCCCTCCTTACGGAGGGGTGAAATGTTTCTTCAGAGAGCCTTGATATCGTCGGCGAATCCCTTTGCCTCTTTCGAGAGGAGGTCAATGGCGATATCCAGTGCCTGCTGAGCTGTGAGCGAACCGTCAGTCTCGTACTTGAACAGGAAGTTGGTGTCGTCCCAGTTGACTGTGACTCCTTCCGTCTCGTCGAGCTTCTCTAGGCATCCCTTTGCGTAACCGCAAGCGATGGGATCCTTGACGACGAGCTTCTTGTTCTTCACTTCGAGTCCTGCGGGGCAGAGCTCTGCACATGCGACGACAGCATCGTCGGAGGCGTGCTTGGGATCGATCTCGATCACAGGCATGTACTTGTAACCGACTCCGTTGCAGACCTGCCACTTCACGTGCTTCTTCGCGGTTCCCATGACTGCCTTGGCGTAGACGGTGATTCCCTGGTCGGCCGTGAGCTCGACGATGGGGATGAACTCGTCAACGATCCTCAGCTTGTCGCTGTTGGGTCCGCCGAGGGGCAGAAGGTCAGAGGAAAGGACCGTTGCGGGTCCGGTCTTCTGAAGGCTGTACATGATGGTACAGCTGGGGCAGCCCTCTCCGCCGCATTCGCATTCGCTCTGAGGGACGAACAGGTCAAGATCCGTTGGGACTGGGAGCATTCCCAGCCTGTGGGCGATGATCTCCTCGAACAAGGGCGTGATACTCTCATACTCCTTGCCGTCATCTCCCTCGATCTTACCGGTGTAGAACTCAACGGTGTCGATCGCCATCTTGGGGATGTCCGAAAGGAGTGTCCTCCTGAGCGCGTTCGCCATGGCCGGGGAAGAGTTCTTGAGAACGAACTTTGCCTTCCTGTCAGCCATTTCGATAATCTCAATGTCCATGGGATGTCCCCCTCAGACCCTGCGTCCTCTGCGTCCGCCCTTCTTCTTGGTTCCGTCGTGCGGTATGGGTGTGACGTCCTCGATGCGACCGATCTTGAGTCCGGCCCTTGTGAGAGCACGGATGGCGGCCTGGGCACCGGGTCCGGGCGAGACGGACTTGTTTCCTCCGGGTGCACGTACCCTGACGTGGATCCCGACGTACTCCTTCTCCTTAGCGACCTCGGCGATCTTCTCTGCCGCCCTCTGTGCCGCATAAGGCGAAGACTGGTCCTTCGCCTGCTTGACGACCATTCCACCGGTGACCTTAGCGACGGTCTCTGCTCCGGTGATGTCGGTCAAGGTGATCATGACGTTGTTGTAACTTGCGAATATGTTCGCGATTCCCCATTTTGCGGTCATCACTGCTCACCATCCTCGATTGTGATTCCGGCCTCTTCAGCGTCTGCCTTAGCAGCTGCTGCGGCTGCGGCCTCTGCCTCTGCCTCGGCCTTTGCCTTGATTGCTGCGTTGGCCGCTGCCTGCTCTGCAGAGATCCTCATGGGGTGCATCTCGTCGGTGAAGGGGGAAGCGGGGTTGTACTCGATGGAGGACTCCTCTTTCCTTGTGACGATGTATCCAGGAACGGTGACCTTGTGGCCGTTCACGAAGATGTGTCCGTGTGTGATCATCTGTCTGGCCTGCTTGATTGTGCTGGACAGTCCCTTCTCATAGACGATAGTCTGGAGACGGCGGGACAGAACATCCTCGTCCTTCAGGGTAAGGATGTCGTTCAGGGTGGCGTCGGTGGTGAGGAATCCGAGCCTTCCGCACTTTGCGAGAAGGGCGTCTGCCTCGATCTTTGCCTGGGCGTCACCGGTTCTGAGACGTGCCTGGAGGTTCCTTGACTGGCCCCTCAGGTTCCTGAGGACGGTCTCTGCCTTCCAGACCTCTGTCTTGTTCTTGAGACCGAAAGCGTTGACGACCTCGACCTCTGCCTTGATCCTCTCTCCCTGCCAGGGGTGAGAAGGAGTATCATATGTCTTTCTTGAAAACTTTGGATCTCCCATTCAAATCACCTTCACTTCTTGGAGACTCCCATGGTGAGTCCGTGCCTGCCGTTCGAACGTGTCCTCTGTCCCCTCACCTTGTGGTGGGTCTCATGCCTGATACCGCGGTAACAGCGGATCATCTTCATTCTGTTTATGTCCTCTTTCTGGATGATTTCGAGGTCCTGACCGAAAAGGTGCATGTCTGCTCCGGTCTCGTAGTCCATCTGCCTGTTGATTGCCCAGGTAGGTGCGTACTCGACGTAGGATTTGACGAGAGTTTCGATCTCTTTGACTTTCTCGTCGGGGAGGGATCCCATCCTCATTGTGGGATCGACCGCTGCCTTCTTGGCAACGATCTGTGCGACCCTCTTTCCGACTCCTTTGATGCTCTGGAGACCGATGACTGTCCTCTTCTGACCGTCGATATCGGTGTTGACGATACGGACGATATAGTTGAAGTTCTCATCCTCGGTCTGCTGCGAGTCTTTCTTCGCTTTGGCCATTTTCATTCCTCCGTAAATGATCCCCGAAGGGAT
Source organism: uncultured Methanomicrobiales archaeon (assembly GCA_937892275.1). Lineage (GTDB taxonomy): Archaea > Thermoplasmatota > Thermoplasmata > Methanomassiliicoccales > Methanomethylophilaceae > Methanoprimaticola. The sequence goes on from CALAVG010000260.1 coordinate 19,935, forward strand.
TGCGTCAAGCCCAGGTTCCTTCCGGAATGGGCTCTCAGTTTTCGCCCCCATATAGAGAGTGGGTCCTGAGTTTACGTAAACTGGCCGATGTCCTAATTATTAATAAAAGTAAGCATGGAATGACTGAAAATAAAACACCCATGTGCAGGACTGCTGACTTCAGCCCGACGATAGAAACGGCCCTCATATGAATGTTTTGACAAACTTGGCGTATCTGAACCCAATCGACCAACCTCAGGGAACCATTGTCCGCCAACCATTATCGAGTTGGATGGGTTCTATTCATGATACATGGAGGTTGCATCCATCCAACAAAATGTTGAACTGGTCAATATTTATCGGGTTTTGTTGCTTATTTTTACTAAAAAAAAAATATTAAAATTATTGATTTATTTACCGTTTTCAAATATTTTATATTTAAAATTTACTATATATATTTTCAGTTACTATATATAAACATCACTATTTTAGCCCTAAAATGTATGTTTTTATACAATAAAATGATGTTAACATCATCATAAATGATCGTTTTTGAGTTGGATGAGTATCCCAATTCGCAAAGATTTTATATTAATGGACTAAAATGCTTTAATCACAACCGGGAAACCCGGTCCAAAAGGAGGAAAAGAAATGGCGAACGAACAAATTCTCGCAGATCTCAAGACTTCTGTCGAGACTTGGAACATCAAACTTGCACAGGAAGCAACGCAGAAGGCCATCGACGCCAAGATGGATATCGGAACCATCATCGGAGACGGACTCGGAAAGGGAATGGAGACAATCGGAAACAGGTTCGACAAGGCAGAGATCTACCTGCCCCAGGTCGTCGCAGCATCCAAGACAATGGAGGCCGCACTGAACATCCTCAAGCCCCTCATGGAGAGTGGTGAGGGAAACCTGAAGGGAACCGTCGTTATGGGTACTGTCGAGGGAGACATCCACGAGATCGGAAAGAACGTCTGCTGTGCTATGCTCAGAGGAGCCGGATACAACGTCATCGACCTCGGACCCGACGCATCTGCCATGGACTTCATGGACGCAGCCGAGGAGAACAACGCACAGGTGTGCGGAGGATCAGCTCTTATGACCACCACCCTCGAATCGCAGAGGGAACTGGTCGAGACCATCAAGGAGATGGAGGCACCCTACAAGGCCATCTTCGGAGGAGCACCCTGCTCGAAAGAGTGGTGCGACGAGATCGGTGCTGACGGATACTCTGAGACCGCAAACGAGATCATCGGACTCGTTGACAAGCTCACTGGAAACTGATTATAGAGATAACAATAGGTGAAAACTATGGCAGCAACAAGATTCCTGACAATCACGGACGTCTACGAGAGATTCGTGAAGGGAAAGAAGGTTCCCGAGGCAGACTGGGATTATAAGATCATCCCCGAGACATCAACAGCCCTGAAGGAGAAGTACAAGCTCAACTTCGGCGACAAGTTCGTCCCCGAGGACAATGAAACAAAGAACAACCTGTTCCAGGCCGGACTGGAGATGCTCTGCACATGCGGATTCTACTGCCAGGACCTCGGACGTGTGATGAAATTCACCGAAGAGGAGATCTGGGAGGGAATCAAGAGGGCTCCTAAAAAGATTATCCTCGGAGAGGGAAGGGATGTTGCTAGGTTCTATCCCAGGCACGGGAACGCACCCATCAAGCCCGTCATCCAGGGAGGACCTACCGGATCCCCTATCTCTGAAGACGTCTTCGTACAGATCATGCAGTCCTACGCCCAGGAAGGTATTGTCGACGACCTCGTAAACGGAGTCATGACGACAGTGGAAGGAAAACCCGCCAAGTCCAAGACCCCCTACGAGGTCCGCGCTACAATGCAGGAACTCAGGGCAACAAAGGAAGCAAGGATCAGAGCCCAGAGGCCCGGACTCGGTGTCTAGGGACCCGAGACTCCTCTGTCCGAGGCAGCAAGGCTTGTCGCAGACTGCCCCAACGCCGGACACAGGATCACCGACGCCCACGAGTGCTCACAGCTCAACGAGCTGAAGATGGATATGACCGGACTGAACATGCTCGCCGGCTGGACAATCTCAGGAGATGTCATCATGATCGAACAGATGCCTATCTTCGGCGGTTACTGCGGTAACCTCGAGGAGACCGCCATCTGTGATGTCGCAACAACACTGGCATCCTTCGGACTCTTCTCCGGTAACTTCCACCTTGACGGACCTATCCACATCAGATGGGGAACCACGATGGCAAAGGAGACCCTCGCCGTCGCAGGACACGCATGTGCAGCAGTCGACAACAACACCGACCTGCTCCTCGCCAACCAGTACTACCCCGTCGCCGGACCCTGTACCGAGATGGGACTGATCGAGACCGCCGCGCAGGCGATCTGTGACACCGCATCCGGAAGAGAACTGCTCTCCGGATCCGCTGTGGCGAAGGGAGTCGTCCAGGACAAGACCACCGGAATGGAGGCCCGTGTAATGGGAGAGGCAGCCGCACAGACAGCAGGAATGAAGATCCCTGAGGTCAACGAGCTCCTCAAGAAGTTCACCGGCTGGTACGAGCCCCAGTACACATGTGCAGACCTCGGGAAGACCTTCCAGGAGTGCTACGATGTGAAGACCGTCAGGCCCACCAAGGAGTACCTCGAGGTCTACGACAAGGCTCTCGCCCGCATGGCAGACTGGGGATTCGAGATCACCCCCTACAACACCGGTGTGATGTACGGCGGATACGACGACCCCAAGAACTACACATACTGATATTCCTCAGTTCAAACCCTTTACCCCCGATCCTCGTTTCGGGGGGACCTTGTATATAATTATAAGGACTTCAAAATTTCAACTATAAATAATAAGCGTTCAATAAAATACGAATCACTCTGATTCAATATATAATGATATCTGGCATAAACATAAACATTATTTATAAGTTAAAAGACGCTTTCTTTATCGTTTACCCTAGAAGGAGGATAAATCAAATGTTTGGTAAAATGAAGACCATGGCTTTCGCCCTGGTCCTGATGATAGCCCTTGTCGGGATATTCGCCGGCTTCACTCTCGGTGTGTCAGATGCCACGCCCACAGACAGCCCGCTGATCCCCGAGGAGTACGTTACTCCATCCGGAGACTTCCCTGACAAGGACAATGATCTTTTGAATGAAGCTTTCATGTTCCTCAAAAACATCGGAGTATGGTTCATGCTCATGCTCGTCGCATTCCTGATGATCTTCATCAAGAAGTTCGAGTGGGGAGTCTGTCTTGCAGTCCTTCTGTCCGCCGCTGCGAGCTACATCGTATACGCAGGGATCCACCAGTTCTATTTTGGTGACGACTGGAACCAGACTCTAATGATCGGTGCTGTGATATGCGCCATCACATACGTGATAGCTATAGGCGTATTCCTTGGAACGGTCAAACAGTGGCATTACTTCCTCGGCGGAATAGTGTTCGCTGTCGTATACTGTCTCGTTGAATACCTTGTCGGTAACCTGGAGCTCTTCGGTGCCCTCACCACCGACGATGGAGGATCCATCATGGTCCACATGTGTGCTGCATACTTCGGTCTCGGAGCATGTCTCGCACTTAGAGTGAAGGACGCGTTCAACGAACCTATGAACACCACCACCCACAGCGTATCATTCGTATGGCTCGCCAGTATGCTCCTCTGGGTCCTCTGGCCTACCTTCGTCTGCGGATTCCTCCCCATGGAGCTCTTCGCACTCGGAACCATGACCTGTTACATGGCAGGACTCGGATCCATCATCAGCGCATATGTGGTCTGTATGGTGTGCCAGAAGAAGGTCAATCCGCTCACATACACCTATGCTATGCTGGCAGGACCTGTCGCCATCGGAGCACCTCTGATCATCGTCGGCCCCTGGGCGGCACTCATCATCGGTATCGTCGCAGGAGTGGTCTCCGCGCTCTGTTTCATCTACCTGCAGCCCAGGCTGTGCAACAAGCTCGGTGTCCTCGATGTGATGGGAGTTCACAACCTGCATGGAATGGCAGGATGGACCGGAGCGATCTCCTGTGCGGTCGTCCTGTTGATTGCGGGCGAGACCTCTATGGCCCTTGCGGACATTGCAATGGCAGTCATCGTCTTTGCTGTAGCACTCATCGGTGGAGCCATCGCTGGCCTCCTTATGAGACTGACCATGGGTAAGCCCATGGAAATGTTCTCCGACGACTACGATTTCATCAGGACCGAGACTCCTGATGAGATCGCTAAGCTCTAAACCTGAACTGGGGGCATCGTAAGATGCCTCCTCACTTCTTCTAATACTCAAAGGATACAGCGTGAGCTTACGCTGCCATGAATGCATGTAGAATAAGGAATGGTGCTGAAGACCGGATTCGAACCGGCGAACTCCTACGAGAAGGGATCTTGAGTCCCTCGCCTTTGACCAGGCTTGGCAACTTCAGCTTAATTCGGGGTAAGGGGAGTTTAATTAAAACGTTTATGGAAGTGTGGTCACTTCTCCGTGCTTACCGTCTATGTAGAAGGTGTATTCGTGCTGTGAGACCAGCCCTCCTGACACCTCGACGAGCTCAGCGTAACTTGATAGAACGCCATGGCGTATGAGGCTCCTGACGCGCTTCTCCGCATCAGGGAAATCACAGCTCCTGGCACAGAACGGCTGCTGGAAGAACTCCTCCTGTATGTACTCGAAGAACTCCTGGTCCTTCGGGTCTGCCAAAGGCCTCTCCCTGATGATGCGGACGATGTTACCGGGCTTGCCGTTCTTGATCTGTCCCTTACCGTTGGTCGCGAAGGGCTCGATTGCAACGGTCATACCGGACTGTATCTTCGTGTCGTCACCGTTGTCGTAGTTGGGAACGGAGAATCCTGCATGGAGCTGGTTCCTTGCGATCTGGTGCCCGCAGAGGTTCACGATGGGAGCGAATCCCGCACCCCTAATTGTCCTCTCCACAGCGCTTCCGATCTCATGAAGGGGAACTCCATCACCGATGAACTCCGCCACTGTGTTCCTGGCAGTCTTGCTAATCTCGACCAGTTCGGGATAGCTGCGCGATCCCACTTCGACCGTACCTGCGGTATCTCCGATGAATCCGTCGAGTATACCTCCGCAGTCAATCTTGACGATGTCTCCGACCTCGAAGACCGTCTTGTCGGTACAGCTGGGCGTCGCATGAGCCGCAATCTCATTCCTGCTTATGTTGCAGGGGAATGCGAGCTTGCATCCGTGCTTGCGGATGTATCCCTCGACCTCCTGTGCGACATCGTAGAGCTTCACTCCGGGCTCGCACATGGACATTCCGAGTTCCCTGGCCTCTCCCGAGACCCTGCCTGCCTTACGCAGCTTCTCCAATTCTTCACTTTTCAGCATTCTAAGACTTCCATGATCTGTTTCTCTGAGATCGCTCCCTGACGGATGATCTCCACCTGGTCGTCCATCAGCCATACGATGGTGGACGGCTTACCGAGATTGCATGCACCGGAATCGATGTACGTGTCGACCGCATCTCCGAAATCCTCTATCGCTGCCTCGACGCTGATCGCATCGGGGTGGGAGTGGAGATTGGCCGAGGTGGTGATGATCGGTCCGGTGTGCTTAATCAGCTCCAGTGCGAACCTGTTGTCCGGGATACGGATACCTACCTTCTGCGACGACGAGGTCACTATATCGGGTACACTGGGCTGTTTCTGTACTATGATCGTCAATGGTCCGGGCATGAAGGCCTTCACTAACTTCTGAGCATTCTCGTTGAGAACTGCGACCTTCTCCAGCATGGTGATATCTGATACCGCTACGGAGAGAGGCATGTCGAAGGGCCTGTTCTTGACCAGATAGAGGTTCTTCACGGCGGCCTCGTTGTAGATGTCGGCACCGATACCGTACACGGTCTCTGTCGGGTAGACTATGAGCTTACCCGCCTTTATGTCCTCGGCGGCCGCCCTTACGGCATCTTCACATTGGGCTCCAAAACCGTTCGAATAGTCACACTTCATCACTTTCATTGAATACACCTACCATGTCCAGTAACTCGCGGATCGTTAGGGAACCGTTGGAGACCGGATGACCGTGTCCAGGGTACAACCCCTCTACGTGCATAATACTGAGCCTTCTTATAGACTTTCTTAGGGATTCCAAAGAACCCCCGTTGAAATCGGTGCGACCGTATCCGTCGGCGAACACGGTGTCGCCGGAGAAGAGTGAGGATGAGATCTCGTCGTAGAAGCACACACCGCCCATCGTGTGACCGGGAGTCTCTATCACATGCAATCTGTGCTCCCCATTGTCGATGATGTCCCCCTCATGGAGATCCTCTACCGATATGGGCGGGATATCGAGACCGAAATGGTGAGATAATGTGTAATTGCGATCCCCGTTGCGTATAGCTACTGCATCTCCGTAGCCTGCGTATACGACGCATCCGAAAGAGGATACCAGATAGGGCACACCGCCGATGTGGTCGAAGTGGCAGTGAGTCAGCAGTATCTTGTCTAGCTTCCTACCGGGACCTATTATCGATTGGACAGTATCGACCAGCTGCGATTGTGCGACACCTGTCCCGGTGTCGATCAGGATGTTTGTGTCCCCTGTGAGGAGGTACATGTTGGAGTCGGCGCCTATGAAAGGCCTGATGCAATGGATCATCGTCCATGGATTATCGGTATCGGATAAAGTTGTAGTGTGAATGTCAATGGATTGGACGAGGTTCTTCCCTTTTCTAACTGAATAAATTATACTTGTATGTCATTCTGGTACACAGAGGAATAGAATGTCCATTCTGGTCCCGCAAAGGATCCTGATCATCATAACGATCCTGTCGATCACCCTTACAGCCATCCCTATGGAGGTGTCCAAAGCTGCGGAGGATGAGAATTACGATATCAAATATGACAGCTCTGCGGGGGCTATACTGATAACCCTTAAAAGAACAGTCGAGGGACACAACTGGAAAGCTTCTGTATACTACGAGGATCAAGGCGTACAATATGTCACCGAGACCGCGGTAGCTATGGCCTCTCCGGAAGAGAACAGCATTAGGATCACCGATGTCTCCGGAGCGTTGGAGAATCTAAGCGGCAATCACTACTATATCGATCTCACGCCCAACGAAGGGAGCGGCGAGATACTACATTTTGAATTCACTTACAGCGATCAACAGGGGCCTTCTTCGATCGTCATAGCAATAGCTGCAATAGCTATTCTGATCGTCTCAATCGCTCTGATATTATTGGTCAGAAGACTCACGTCCTCGAATAAGAATGATTGATCGTCCGGCACCTTTCTTCCATGTGCCAGACATATCGATCGGTGCACAGATCTCCAAGAAAAAGTCCATGAGCCGACCGGAGGATGAGATGAAGAATCAATTCAAATAAAGAACTGAGAAGATGAATAGTGAAGAAAAAAGAAAGGTTTTGGGAAGATGAGATAAACTTCATACGAAACCTGTTTAACTGCTAGATCACACTCCAGCGACGTCAAAATAACTTTAGTAAGCCAGGACTGAATATCTCGGCGAACCTCGATACGTACATCCGGCTTCTATCAAACTCATCATTTATGAGCGTTATATGGGTACCTCTTTTTTAAGGCGGCTTCGAGCTTAGATGCTTTCAGCTCTTATCCGCTGCGGCGTGGCTACTCAGCATGCCTTGTCAGACAACTGATAAACTAGAGGCCACGAACCCCTGTTCCTCTCGTACTAAAGGGTCCTTCTCATCAGGTACCAACACCTCCATCAAAAAGCAACAAAACTGTCTCGCGACGTTTTAAACCCAGCTCACGATCCCTTTTAATGGGCGAACAACCCCACCCTTGGCAGCTGCTGCACCACCAGGATAGGGAGAGCCGACAGCGAAGTAGCAAGCCACGAGGTCGATATGAACTCTTGCTCGTGACAACTCAATTATCCCCAGGGTAATTTTTCTGATATCAATCACCCCCATTCAGGAGGTTGATTGGTTCGTTAAGCCATAGTTTCCTATCTCCGAACCCTATTGTCTGGTTCCGAGTCAAGCTAGCTTTTACCTTTACATTCTTCGGTAGATTTCTGACCTACCTGAGCTAACCTTTGGGCGCCCTTGTTATCTTTTTGAGGGCGTGGCGCCCCACCCGAACTGCCTGCCTATAGCTGTTCCTCCGGAGAGGTGAGTCGTAAGAAATGATAAGGGCGGTGTTTCATCGGTGACTCGGAGAGATGCTAGCGCACCTTCCTGGGTAACGTCTCCCGCCTACCCTACACATACCATTTCCTACAACAACAACAGGTTGCAGTGAAACTCCATGGGGTCTTCGCTTTCAGAT
>CALAVG010000261.1 GCA_937892275.1 uncultured Methanomicrobiales archaeon
GCCTGGATTCGTGTCTCAGAATCCAACTCTGGGCTCCCTCTCTCAAGGCCCATACCCGTCGTAGGCTAGGGGGTACTTTACACCCACTACTACCTGATAGGCCGCAGAGCGATCCTTAAGCGCCGGAACTTTGAACCATGGGTCATTCCAGATCCCATGATCTATGGAGTATTATCCTCAATTTCCCGAGATTATCCTCCACTTAAGGGCACGTTCTCCACGTGTTACTGAGCAGTCCGCCGAGTCCATAACGACTCTCGACTCGCATGTCTTAATCGAAATCCTATAGCGGTGGCCGCCGGCAGGATCAACCGGAGTCAAATCATTGACTTATTTCGTCTCTGATGGATGAAATTGAAACTGGCAGTTTACCATGTTTCACCGCTGTCCCGTTGAACGGCACACTCTTGTTCGAATATCCCGTCTAACGGAACATTCGTAGCATCGAACGTCAGAATTCATGAGAGCACGACAGGATGGTGTTTCCCTGCCGGAGATCATGATTCTCCATGATTGCGGTCCTCTTGAACCGCGCATTCCCCTGTATATTGACCAAGTATATAAGCCTATCAGATAGACCCGCATGGCCACATACGTGGATCGTGACTGACCGTGACTGATTCTTGGAGTCGATGTCACGTCGCATCGCGCAACCCCGTGTAGTTGGATGGAGTATATAAGAATTCGCTTTGAACCCTTTCCCACCAACACCGAGGTCAATATCATTCGCAAATCCTTCCAGCGCACCACTGGGTAGTCGCCGCTTCATTGCGCAGACCCCCGTACTTTGATTAATTATAAAAAGCTATAGGATGGGTTCCCAGAATCGGTCAAGAGAACAAGATCATTGCAGCTCCTTCGTCCTCTGAAGGGCGAATGTCCCGATCCTCTGTAAGGAATCGTGCCCCTTCCTTATCAATAATCAATCTTTATTATTACCTATAATAGAGGCACTGTTCTTACCAACCAAAGTTTTATTAGAGATGTGTCAATCACGACAATGCAACTGTGGAGGTGGCCCAGCCCGGTAAGGCGCCAGCCTGCTAAGCTAGTGCGCTATGCGCTCGCGAGTTCAAATCTCGTCCTCCACGCCACCTCTTCTTCATACCATCTGATTGTCGATCGTTCTTACACTACGGTCTTAACACTCGATTATTTGATATCTAAGAAGGCTCTATCCCCGCTTAACGGACTGAAAGTCCTTGGGATGATGCGGATGGATGATGAATTGTTGGCATGGGTCGTTTTCATCGTGATGGCCTTTGCCCTCGTCATTCTGGATCTCGTTCTCCATCGCAAACCTGAACACATCCCTGTAAAGAAAGCACTGAATGAGACCGCCATTTGGGTGGCGACCGCATTGTGTTTCGGTGCGTTCATCTTCTTCATGTTCGGACAGACCAGAGGCATGGAGTTCATCACGGCCTACATCATGGAAGAATCGATGAGTATAGACAACCTTTTCGTGTTCATCCTGATATTCGGTCTGTTCTCCATTCCGGACGAGTATCAGCACAAGGCGCTGTTCTATGGTATATTCGGTGCAGTCATCTTCCGTCTGATATTCATGCTGATCGGAGTCCGCCTTATGGAATTCGACTTCGTGATGTACATCTTCGGAATCATCCTGGCCTATGCTGCACTGAAGACGCTGTTCGCCAAGGAATCGGATGTTGGCGAAGGCGACAGTAAGATTGCTGTGTTCATGAGCAAGCACCTCAAGACCTCCCCGAGATTGGACGGGGACAAGTTCTTCACCAGGGTGGATTCGAAACTGATGATGACACCGCTGCTGCTGTGCGTCATGGTCATCGAGATCTCGGATCTGGTCTTCGCACTCGATTCGATACCTGCGGTCCTGGCCCTGTCCAGCGATCTGCTGGTCATCTACACCTCGAATATCTTCGCGATCCTCGGTCTTAGGTCGCTTTACTTCGCGATAAAGGGCGGACTGAGTTCGATGAAGTATCTGAAGTACGGGCTCGGAGTCATTCTGCTGTTCATCGCTGCGAAGCTCCTGCTCAATGAGGTCGTCGAGATACCTATAGCGGCATCATTGGGATTCATAGTGGCTGTGCTGTCCGTCACCATCATCGCTTCCCTGATGGCAAGGGACAGGCCACAGCCTGAATGAAAAATGATCAGTTCTCCCTTTCGGTTCCGAATCCGAGCTTGGCATTCCTGACCGCTTCGGACAGGAACCATACGAATGCTCCGATGAAACAGATTAGCTGGGCGACACCGTACTTGACGATCTCATCGTTCAGATACAGGATCCATGTCACCATGATGACGAAACCGGCGATGACGGTCGGGATGAGGTACTTCCATTCCCTATCGACGACGTTCTGGATACAGATTATCGCAGCTGAGATGAAGAATGCAAACGCGAAAGCCATCGAGAAGTAGAGGTGGCTGTCGCTGACCTCCTTGGAGATCAGACCGACGAGGAACATGAGGATGGCTGTGATGATGAACGCATATCCTCCGATCTTCGAGTATTTCTTACCGAATTTGACGTATCCCATGGAGAACACTCCAAGAAGGATTCCGGCCAGCATGCATGCTCCGTTGAAGATCCACTTGGAAGGCGACATCGAATCTCCCAGATCCGAGAACGAGTTCAGATTGATGTCCCACTCGGGGTAAAGCAATATTGAGAGTATAGAACCGGCACCGAGTACGATCGCTACAAGGAAGCCGGAGATGATATAGGGTTTAGAAGGACCCATCTCTTCGAACATACCCAGATATGTGAATCGTCATAAAAAGCGTTTCCGCAGTGGTCTCGGCAGAGGAAAAACCTCATTTCTCCATGGTCACCGTCTTATAACAGCACCGCATCCTATGACCCACTACAGAAGGGAACCGGATGAGGATCGCGATAGTGACCGACAGTTATTTCCCCACACGTGACGGGGTTGCCACTCAGGTGCTGACCACCAAGCAGTGCCTCGACCGCATGGGCCATGAGGTGCTTATCGTCGCACCCGATCCGGGAGAGAAGGACCGCGAGGAGGGAATAATGTACGTCCCCGCGAAACCTTTCAAGTCCTACGAAGGATACTTCCTTCCTACCTTCAGGCACAACGAACTGAAGGATGTGGAGGCTTGGAAGCCGGACCTGATCCATCTTCACGGATGCACAGTGATGACGCTGAAAGGTCTGGTGACTTCGCACTTCTCTGGGATCCCTACTGTGCAGACCTTCGTCACCATGGTGAACGAGGTCGCTTACCAATATTCTCCGGTAAAGTTGCCGCCCGACCTTCTGAACAGACTGGTGCAGATTTATCTCCGCCAGGAGCTCAAGAGGCCCAACGCACTCATCGTACCTACGCCGCCCATCGCCAGGGAACTTCTCGAGATGGGTGTGAAACCGAAGAGGATGGAGATCATCCCAGTAGGTGTGGATGTGGACCGTTTCAAGAGGAATGACAGGGGGAACGAGATCAGGGAGCGCCACGGACTCGTTGGGAAGAAAGTGCTCATCACCGTCGGGAGACTGTCCTTCGAGAAGAAGGTGGACCTTCTGATCAAATGCATGAAGCAATTCGACGACGATACTGTGCTGCTGGTCTGCGGAAAGGGTCCCGCCGGGGACGAATGGAGACAGCTTGCCGTGGACGAAGACGTCACCGACAAGGTCGTGTTCGCCGGATTCGTCAGCGATGATGACATTGTATCATACTACTCATGCGCGGACATATTTGTCACAGCATCCAAGTTCGAGACCCAGGGTCTAACCACGCTCGAGGCCATGGCATGCGGCATCCCTGCCATATGCGCCAACGGACGTGCGTTCACCGATGTCATCAAGGAAGGGTACAACGGATATCTGTTCGAGACCGAAGAGGAAGATTGTGTGAGGGTGATCCGCAAGGGTCTCGAGAACATCGAGAGTCTCAGGGAAGGTGCACTCGCGACCGCACAGGAGTACTCCATTCAGAACACCGCCATCGCCCTGGAGAAACTCTACCAAGAGGTCATCGAAGCGAAGAGGAACCAGAAGAAGGATTGAAACCTCTGTCCAGAGTATCCGTTCGGGCAGATTCGTTTATAGGCATGATGGGATTCCCAATCATGACCGGTCCTGACGGAAGACATGTGTTCGATGCCATTGGAATGACCCGTATCGTAATTGAAGACGGGAAGGTAGTGGAAGTCGGAGAACCCGAGATCAGATTCTGTCCTCTTTTCAAGAAACTGGTCGGCATGGGCGACATCACACCCGAGAAGATACGCGAGAACATAGAGTTCCGCATCAGGGACTTCGGATTCTGTACCGAAAGGCGTGTGGTCCGTGCCAAGGATTACGTCACGTTCGGTGTGTCGGAGATACTCAGCACAGCTCTGGCTAACGGGGATCTCGAGGCTGCGGTGATAGCGGCAGACGGGTGCGGTACCGCCGTCATAACGGAACCGGCACTCCTTCAGGGCATGTGCGGAAGGATCTCCGGACTCGTAGAGACCTCACCCCTTCAGATCGTTCTCGATGCAGTCGGGAGGGACAATGTCATCGATCCCGAGACGGTCCCATTGGACATGGTGAAGGGGGCTGAGCTCGCATATTCCAAAGGTTACAGGAGATTCTCAGTCACCGTGGCCGTCGCCCAGGATGCCAAGATCCTCCGCGAGAAATACGGCGATGACGTCCTGATCGTGGGGGTGCACAGCAGCCACACCACATGCGACGGCGCCAAGGTCATGTTCGATAACTGTGACATCATCACAGCTTGCGCCTCTGGACGCATCAGAGCCGAAGCGGAGAGGAGGGATGTCCTCGTGGCGGGGAACAAGATCCAGATCTATGGTGTAACTGACATCGGAAAGAGACTCGTTCTGTCCAAGCTGGAATCCATCGGCAGGAGACCCTATGCGGGCGAGCACAAGGGCGAGCCAAGACCGCTTATCGATTACTGAGTTCCGAGTCAGGCATTAAGTACGGTCCGCTCGATTACGTGGTCATGAAATTCCTATTGATCACCGACCTCCATCAGCACCATTCCGCCCTGGGATGGATCAACAAGGAGATCGAAGAATACAAGGTCGATTTCGTCATCCACCTGGGAGACGTCACCGACATGGGCACATCTGCGGATGCAGTGGATCTCCTTTCGAAGATCAACTCCAAGGTGTACGTTCTGCCCGGTAACTGCGATCCGAGGGACATGCCCGAGAAGATCGCCGATGTCGCTGTTGACATGCATGGGAAGAAGATCGTAATCGAAGGCCACGACCTTGTCGGAATGGGCGGCGGGAACGCAAGTCCCTTCGGCACACCCTTCGAGCTGACCGATGAAGAGCTCTACGACGGACTGAAGAAGAACGCGTCCGAGGGAATGATCCTCATGACGCACGCCCCGTCCTACGGAATGCTCGACACCATCCCCACTGGTGCTCATGTAGGATGTCCTACGATCAGGAAGATCGTCGACGAATACCATCCGATACTCGCCATGTCCGGACATATCCACGAAGCGATCGGTTGTGAGAAAGTCGGAGACACCACTTTCGTGAACCCCGGACCTGCGAAGGACGGGTACAGTGCAGTGATCACAGTCGACGGAAAGAATGTCGATGTGAAGATGCTCCACCATAGGGGAATCTGAAAACACCTACCGGATCATGGCGGTCGGAGTTCCACCGCCATGACCAAGGTGTATGAGTGCTCGTACACATTCTTCCCCACGGCCTTGAAGCCGTGCTTCTCATAGAATCCGATGGCAGCTGTATTTGCGTGATTCACTTCGAGATACGCCTTCCTGCATCCGAGCTCCCTTCCTTTGCCGAGCAGGAATTCCAAGGCTTGCCTGCCGATACCGTTCCCGCGGTATTCCGGAAGGACATAGATCTTGCTGATCTCAAGATTATCTACTTCCTTTCCTGCCGAGATCAGCCCGATTATCTTCCCCTCATCCACAAGATAAGCGAAGAAATGTCCTCTGGACATATCGTTGACGATCTTCTTAGGTCCGACCCAATCATCGAAGATCTCCTCGGCATGCTGCCTGCCGCCTTTGACTATGGGTGCATAGGTATCGACCCACATATCGTGCACGAATACTGAAGCATCCTCGGCATCCGATTCGGTCAGGTATCTGAACTCCATCGCAGTCATTATCGTACACCGAGGTTAAAAATGAATTGAGGAGTTATATCGTACCAATACCCCCCAAGGGTATATCTAAATACTGCCTAGTAAATGTACATACAACAGGGGACCGAGATGAGAGGACAATTGTTGCTATCCGTTTTCACCATCTCAACTATACTCGCCTTGGTCCCTTTGATAACCGATACATCGGAAGGCTCCGAACCTTTGCCTACTTCTGAGGAACAGCAGCAGACCGGCCAATCCGATGCAGATTCACCCAGCACACCGTTTATCATCAGCGTGGCTGCTCTCATTGGGATATTAGTTATAGTGGAGATGCGTCTGGAGAGACATTGGGACTACTGACCGCTCCAGTATAACAAAAAGAAATAAGTGAGCAACTTTTAAATAGAGCACTATAATTAGAGGGCTCGATTACTATGGCACTTTGGCAGGGTAAATCCAACAGAAAGCCCACTGGCGGCAGACTCGTCCCCAGTCAGGGAAAGAGGAAGTTCGAGATCAGCAGAGAGAAGCAGTTCACCAGAATCGGTGCAACGAACCTCAAGCAGTATCGCGGAATGGGCGGAAGTGTCAAGGTTGGTATGCTCAGCACAGAGTACGCAAATGTAATGGACAAGAAGACTAACAAGGTCACAAAGGCAAAGATTCTGACCGTTAAGTCCAACCCTTCGGACCCCAACTATGTTCAGCGTAACATCATGAACAAGGGGGCCACCATTTCCACAGAAATCGGAGATGCCATCATCACATCCAGGCCTGGCCAGGATGGAGCAATTAACGCAGTGCTCATTGAGTAATCACATTGACACAAACCTCTTCCTTACCCCTTACAGGGGTAAGATGACATTTTTTCTTCACAAGTTTCGGAAACACTTATTAGTGCGACTCCGATGACTAATCATGACTTACGACCCGGATGTTGCAATCACACTATGGCCGGAGTATTTCGATATCAACCTTACAAGGGCACAGGGTAGGAGACTTCCCAAGGAACTCTGCGTGGAGAAGCCCGATCTCGATATCATCGCAAAAGGTGCCATGATGCTCGATCTCGAATTCGAGATACTCGAGAACATGTCCTATCCCAAGTTCCCCCGCGAGAAGCACGGATGCGTCCGTGTGGAGAGAACCGATATGTCCAAGACCGAACTCCTTCCGAAGATTGCGGAAGTGCTTGTGAAGAACCAGTGAGGTGTTGCAATGATAAGCGGTCTGGATTCTAGGGTAATAGATGCGAACTCCGAAGCTCTTGGCATCCCCGTGTCCACACTCATGGACAATGCGGGAAAGATTGTTGCCGGCTTCCTTGAGGAACACTACCCAGACGGACGCATACTGTTCGTGTGCGGACCGGGTAACAACGGAGGAGACGGATTCGCCTCTGCGCTTCTCATGGACCCCGATAAGGTCACAGTAGCGATGCTCAGGAAATCCAGCCAGATCCATTCCGAGATAGCAAAGCAGAGATATTCCAAGCTTGCCTGCAGGGTCGAGGAGTACAGTCCGGAACTGTTCAACGATGCGGATGTCATCGTCGACTGCGCTCTTGGTACCGGGATTAGGAAGGGGAAGGTAAAGGACCCCTACAGATCGTTCATTATGGAGGCCAACGCTTCATGCCTCCCCATCGTATCCGTCGATGTCCCCTCGGGACTCGGATCGGATATCACAATCGTTCCCCAGACCACCATCACGTTCCACGACGTCAAGGTCGGCATGAACGACGATAACTGCGGGAACATCCTCGTCGCAGATGTTGGTATACCAGTAGATGCGATGAAGTACATCGGACCGGGAGACGTACTCAGATATCCTGTCCCCGATGAGAACAGTCACAAAGGAGAGAACGGAAGGCTCATGATCATCGCAGGAGGGCCCTATTTCGGTGCTCCCGTCATGTGTTCCATGGCCGCTCTCCGCAGCGGAGCTGACATCGTAAGGCTGTTCACCCCTTCCAACGTGGCACAGTCCATCGCGACCTACTGCCCCGTCCTCATGATCACACCCCTTCCGGGAGACCACCTGACGACAGATTCTGTCGACATGCTCCTGGAGGAATCAATGAAGTACGACACCGTCCTCATCGGACCCGGTATCGGAAAGGATCCCGACACGATGCTCACCGTGAAGGAATTCGTCAGGAAGTGCAAGACGCCCATGGTCATCGATGCTGATGCATTGTCCGCCATCATCGGAATGGAGATCTTCACCCCTACGATCATCACGCCGCACAAAGGAGAGTTCAGGAAACTCGATTCCAAATACGGAGGCCCTGAACCCCTGGCACAGCTGATGAATGTCACGCTCCTGCTCAAGGGGCACGTCGACACAATCACCGACGGTAACGCCACCAGGTACAACCGGGCCGGAACCGCCGCGATGACAGCTGCAGGTACCGGAGATGTCCTCTCTGGTTCAGTTGCGGCTCTGCTCTCCAAGGGACTCACCACCATGGAAGCCGCATCACTCGGTGCCTTCCTCACGGGAATGGCCGGAGAGTATGCCTTCAAGGACAAGTCCTACGGACTCATCGCGACCGATGTCATCGAGGAGATCCCGCACGTTCTGAGAGACAACCTGGAGTGAAGATGATCCCCCAGCCTGTCTACGGCATACCTGCACTGAAGGCTGGGAACGCCCTCATCATATGCGATCTCCACATAGGGGTCGAGTCACATCTTCGCTCGAAAGGTTTCCACCTCACATCGCATACGAACGATATGAGGCAGACGATATTGGATTCTGCAGACGAGGATATCAACAAACTAATCGTCCTTGGTGACGTGAAGGATTCTGTCCCTGGTTCAACCAAGCAGGAATACGCGGAGATCCCTGATTTCTTCGAGAGCCTGTTCGAGCGCTTCGATACCATCGATGTGGTCAGAGGTAACCACGATACGATGATCGAGGAATTCCTCCCTCCGCGCGTCCGGATACGCCCTGCAACAGGGATGAAATTCGATGATCTCGGACTCATCCACGGCCACACATGGCCCTCCCAGGATGTCATGGACTGCGAGACGCTGATCCTCGGCCACAACCATCCTGCGGTGATGTTCAGGGACGGAGTTGGGAGACAGATTACCGAACCCTGTTGGTTCAGAGGGAACTTCGCGAAGGATGAGAACGACAAATATCAGAAGCTCCCGAAGAACTTCATCGTGATCCCTGCATTCAACAGGATGCTAGGAGGATCGCCCATCAATGTCATCGGGGAAGATCTGCTGGGGCCCGTCCTCAACAGCGACCTCCTGGACCTGGACAACGGTTCAATCTACCTTCTCGACGGGATCTGCCTTGGTAAGAGGTCCGGGAACATGCTCAAGGGGAAAGAGAACAACAGATTCAAACAGGGACCGAATACACGTGCCAAATACAGTTGATTCGTCCAGATCCCCTTGACCTCCTTATAAGAACATAGCATCCAGTCGGTAAACAAACACCGTTGAATAATTGTCGTGCAAAAGATATTTTCCCATCTCTGGCTATATCATTAGGAAATTTTAACCAGGTTTTATCCAAAGCAAACTCCATTATATACGGCTGATTGGATTATACATCCAATTCAGCGGTGGTACTTTTTGAACTCCATCAATAAGAAGGTAATGATTTCGGTAATCATCATAGCGGCCATATGCATCGCCCTTCCGATAACAGGTCTGACCAAAGTCTCACAGGACCAGAGCCACGGCCTTCTCATCGATTTCGGATATTGGAACGCATCCTGGACCGAAATGACTTTCACAGATGAAATGACAGGTTACGGTGTTCTAGAAACGGCATGCGATATGCGGGGCTACAGCCTTCAACGCGACACTGACGGAAGCGTTATTAGCGTCGATGGAAAAATGGCCCTGAAGGACATGCCCTGGAGACTGTACAAACTTGTGGATAACGCATGGTCACAAGTTGACGACCCCTCAGCATTCCATGCAGCTGACGAACAATTCCTTTGCTGGGCTCGCGCAAATTCTGCGAGCACGGTCATCACACCTACCGATTCCACTGACCACCAATACTTCAGCTACGCGGACAAGGGAATCTCTAAGCACACCGGCCAAAAGATCAAGGTCGTGTCCCTCGCACCCTCCATAACGGAGACAATCTGCGCCCTTGAAGGCGGAATCGACTACATCATCGGTACGGACGTCTACAGCGACTACCCCGCGGAGATCACCAAACGTAAACAGCAGGGACTCATCGCTGACACCGGCGGATATACCGACCCTAGCTATGAGCTGATTGTTAAGATCAATCCCGACCTCGTATTCTGCGACGGAGGCGTAGGTCAGCAGATCACAATCGCAGATAAACTCCGCAAATCGGGAATATCATGCTGCGTGCTTTCAGACAGTACCAGCATTGACGCACTCTATGAAAACATCTGGCTAACCTACTGCAGTCTGGGATTCCCGGATTCCGCCACTGGTGAGATCCAGGAGATTGGACGCATCATAGACGATGTCGCAGGTATCGCTGGTGAGACGCTCACCAGAACCTTTGTGGCCCTGTCCACCGACCCCTCGCCGTGGACCGCCGGGAGCGACACATACATCGATGACATCATCGGGACCCTAGGTGGGAACAACGTGTTCAACGACAAGCCCTCGTGGTACATGGTCGTAAAGGAGACCATTCGCATGAAGGACCCAGGCTTGATCATAATCATGATGGTGGATAAGATCACGACCGAGGAGGAATACCAGAGGGCCCTGGATAGAATGGATCCCGTCTGGAAGGAGACGCCAGCATTCCAGGACGGGAGGGTATACTTCTTTACAGGGGAGGCGAACAACGTTCTCTCCAGACCTGGACCGCGTCTGTGCGAAGCGGCGGAGCTCATCGCCCAAGTGATGAACCCAGAGGCGTTCCACGACGACGACCCCAGCGCGCCCGTGCTGCCACACTACGTCCACGACAACTACAGGGACTACCTCAGATACCAGGAGGAACAGGCATGAAATTCAGATATCTGCTCGCAACGCTAGCCCTAGCAGCGGTTATGCTAATCATCCCGATGCAGCAGGAGAATGCAGAGGATGTTCAGAACGGATTTCTCATCGACATGGGCAACGGGATTACACATTGGACCTCCCCGACGGGAACGGACGCCGTCTCTATGGCCGAGACGTACGCCAAATCCCTCGGGCTGGAGTTCGAGAGGAAGGACAACGGGATTCTCAGGATTGGAGAGATGACGGAACATTCAGTGGGATCGGTCCTCTGCTCCTGGCATTTATACAAGTGGAGCGGGACGGTATGGGCCCCTACCACGGACACATCATATTCAACTGGAAGCATCGCTTGGGGATTCTACCCAGATGGCATACTCCCTACCGAGACACCCGAATACAAGGCCGCATGGACCTCTTTCAGAGGGAGCTCGAGTTCATCCGGTATCTCGCAATCATACGGTACCAAGGAGGTCAAGACACCTCTCGAGTGGTACAAGACTTATAGGACAGGTTTCGTCGACTCATCGATCATCATCGGAGGGAAATACCTCTACCACACAACTTATGGAGAGAGCGACACCTCTGGTGACAGATCACACGCTTTCCTCTACTGCCTCAACAGGACCACCACTGAGACGCTGTGGAGGTTCGATCTGTCATCCGGAGGCGGGCAATACCCCGTCGACAGGGACAACGGTTACAACATCACATCTCCGCTCATCATCGGCGACCTGATTGTCATAAACTCCGCCACGACTCACGGGGAGAAGGGGCAGACCACGTTCATGTGCACGTACCTCCTCGACAGGTACACCGGTGAGCTCCTGGATACAGAGGAGATCGCTCATGACCCTCCGAAGAATGAGAGGGGCATGCCTGTGTGGAGCGGAAGGACATTCATCAACGGAGGGACATCTCCTGTGTACGACT
Organism: uncultured Methanomicrobiales archaeon; assembly: GCA_937892275.1. GTDB lineage: Archaea > Thermoplasmatota > Thermoplasmata > Methanomassiliicoccales > Methanomethylophilaceae > Methanoprimaticola. Next base: position 12,007 of record CALAVG010000261.1, read on the forward strand.
CCGGAGCCATGTACTTCGGTACCTCCGACGGACGCATCGTCGCATACTCTGTATCGAAGACCGAGGGTCTGGATCTCCTCTGGGAGTTCGCGCCCAACGCAGACGTTGACCCTGATGGCAAGTACATCGGCAGCAGGGGAAGCTTCTATTACTACTCGCCGACCATCGTCGACATCAACGGCACTAGGATCCTATATATGGGCAACTACGAGGGATACATCTTCGCAGTCAATGCCACTACGGGCGAGCTGATCTGGCAGAAGCAGCTGATCGCACTTTATGAAAAGAACAAACTTCACCCCAGAACACCCGGCGCAGTAGATCTAATCACATACATCGGCGACGGGCGTATAGTCGCCACATGTACTGACGGGGGAATGTCCCCGATCATGGGGCACATCGTTTGTATCGACGCCGCGACAGGTAACGGTTCCGGAAGTGCGGACAACTACTGGAGAATCGACGGGGTGACACAGGGGACAGTCCCGGTTGGAAACAGCGACATGATCATCTATGCCACGCCTGGGCAGAACAAGTGCATCGACAGTGACCCGTCCTTCGATAGTACAGGCATCTATCGCCTAGATAAGGACGGTAAGACCGTCTGGAGGGCCGACACCAACCTAATCTGGTCCCGTCTGACTGTGGCAGAGGACGTAGTGTATATGTCCGAATACTCTGCAGGATTTTTCGATGACGGAGGACACGTCCTAGCCAGGAGTATCGACGACGGATCCGTCATCTGGTCTGTCAAACTGGAACCCTACTCCAAGGATTCCTACTCCATGGTCGCACCAACCATAATTGAAGGTAAGATCTATGCCGCGAACGACTATGGCGCGGTCTTCTGTATTTCCATAGTCGAGGGAAAGAAATGGGACGGGGGAGGGGACATCATCCTTCCCGGCGGGTTCTACCATTGGTCGTGGGCTCTGCTAATAATCGTCATAATTGCGGCGCTAGTGGCGCTTGTGAGATATTATTGAGGTGAAATATGTCTGAAAAGAAAGGATTCTGGAATACGGTGAAAAGGGGCTACGCCTCCATGAAGGACGAACTGAACCCCGATCAAAGGGGTCGGGGCAGCGGAGGAGCTCCCCCACAACAGCCCAACTATCCTCCGCAGGATAGATATCAACCGCCTCAGCAGTATTACCAACAGCCACCACAACAGCAGGTACCACCTCAATACCAGCAACAGCAGCAACCGCCTCAGCAGTATTACCAACAGCAACCCACGCAGGGAGGATATCAACAGCCTCCCCAGCAATACAGTAAGCAACCACCTCAGTACTACCAGCAGCCACCACAACAACAATCGCTTAACCCTCCCCAGAAAGAACCGATGTACACGATGCCCCAGGGCTACAAGAATGCAGTATTCCCACAGGACCCGAACGAGCTTCAGCAAGTCCCGCCTCAGGAGCAAATACATCAGCAGCCTGGATATCCGCCACAAGTAGGATATCAACAGCAACCGTACGGTTACCAGCGGCCTCAGATGGAACAGCCACAGGAGCAGCAGCACAGGGAGAGACATCACCCTGTGCAGGCCGTCGTCGGATTGATCAGGAAGAACAGACCCGAGGAGCTTGATGGGGAGGTCAGCGAGCTTATCGTCAAGAAGCGCAGGTTCAGACTCATCGTTGTTTTCGGAGTGGTAATGTCTATTGTGGCATTCCTGATATCGATCTCCATTTCGGCAGGAGGTATAGTTCCCGTCACAGATGCGATCGGTGCCATGATATCAGCGATAGGCAAAGGCGGAGAGAATCTGAACACCGTCGAGCTATACATCTATCAATCACGTCTGCCGCGTGCTATAGCAGCGATCGGAGTGGGCGCAGGTCTCGCGATAGCAGGTTGCATGTATCAGGCGATTATCAGGAACCCTCTTGTCGACCCATACATTACAGGAGTGTCGTCAGGAGCCGGATGTTTCGCTGTCGCGGTTGTTGCACTCGGTGTCTCGATCCCATTCATTGGATCCAACACCCTTTACATCATCCCAGTCGCTGCGATCGTCGGTGGTCTCATCGCATTCGCTATCACCATGGGGGTGGCCGAGGGTTCGGGAGGATCCGCTTCCAATTACATCCTTGCAGGAGTCATCGTTGGATTCGCCCTGTCCTCGGTACAGACGGTCTTCCTATCAATGGCGAAGGACAATCTTTCCAACGCCATGTGGTGGCTTTACGGATCGTTCGCCAACATCACCTGGGAGAACGCCTGGATTGTCATGATCCCCGCACTCGGAATATCGTTGCTTGCGATGATATGGGCAAGAGAGTTCAACCTTTTCATGATGGGAGAGGAACAGGCCAAACAGCTAGGAATGAACGTAAAGAGATTCAAGAGGACGATGATGGTTATCGCTTCTGTCCTCACGGCAATCTGTGTAGCGTTCTGCGGAATCATCGGATTCGTCGGATTGATCATCCCTCATGCATGCAGAATGGCCCTCGGGACCGACCACAGGCTGATAATGCCCGCATCGATCGTTCTTGGAGCGTGCCTCATGATGTTCTCGGACCTCATCGCTAGGACCGTGCTCTCTCCGCTGGAACTTCCTGTCGGAGCGATCACCGCCATGATCGGTACCCCGATCTTCGCATACATGCTCGTCAAGAGGGGGCGTGAGTACGATGCCTAAGGTAGCTTCACTATTCAACAGTCAGCCGCAACAGGAATTCATTCCGGATCCGAACCCGACAATCTCTAGCAGGATTCCTGCGGATGGAACGGTCCTCCGCATCGAGAACCTGTGCATGAACTTCGAGGACCATCAAGCGGTCAGGAACGTCAGCTATTCACTACCGAAGGGAAAACTGGTGGGACTCATAGGACCGAACGGATGCGGTAAGTCAACAATGATGAAATGCATCTGTAAGGTACACCAGATGACGTCGGGATCCATCTTTGTTGGCGGACAGGATATCTCGAATCTCAAGCCGGCCGACGTATCCAAGCTTGTTGCTTCGGTCCCTGCCGAGGCAGGACAGACCTTTGGAATGACGGTCATGGATATGGTCATGCTCGGAAGGTACCCCTTCGTCGACAGGATCTGGTGGGAGACCGAAGAGGATGAGAGGGTTGTCCGCGAGGCGATGAGAACATTCGGTATAGACCACCTCAGGAGGAAGAAAGTATCCACCTTGTCATCAGGAGAGAGGCAGAGAGCGCTCATTGCCAAGGCCTATGTCCAACAACCGATACTTATGCTGGTGGATGAACCCACGTCACATTTGGACATGAAGTACAAACTCGATGTCATGGAGTACCTGCAGAACATGGCCAGGAACGACATGACTGTTCTAGTCGCAGAGCACGACATCTCTCTGATGGCAAGATACTGCGACCTGTGTGTCATCATGAAGAAGGGTCAGATAGTCACCATAGGGGATCCCAAAGAAGTTGTCACCGAGAGTCTAATCCGCGATGTGTATGAAGTGGATGCCCGCGTCGGCCTGGATGCTGACGGCGAGATCTATGTTCTCCCAAAGAAGGCGCGTTGGGACAATAACCCTGACGAGGTGCACTTCGGATCGAACAACTGACATCTTACAATTCCTAAAACAATGAAATAAACTTCAAGCTCCAGCAGGAGCACTCAAACCCTTTCATACACCGGAGAGAATTGAAATGAAAATGGCAGGAGTGCTGGCAGTCGTCGCTATAATAGCAGTAGTTGCCGGCGCAGGTGTTTTCTTCCTAATGGGAGGAATGGGAGGCGGTCCCTCGGACCACACCGTTACGTTCTCATCGGAGAACGGAACAGTCGACCACGCTTCAATCGAGGTCGAGGACGGGACAGCCTATAAACAACCGGATTCGGGCAGCACACTTCTGTTCGATGACGGACAGAAAATAATCGTGATGCCCAAGGACGGGTACAAGTTCGACAGCTGGTCGCAGCCTAGCGGCGTCGTGAAGAACAACATGTCTCTGACCGCGAAATGTGTCCAGGTGGGAAAAGACGATTACACGATATCGTTCAAGGTACAAGGCCAAGGCTCGGTCACCGGCTCTATAGTCGTGGAGAAAGGGACGACCTTCGCCGCAAGTGGCAACACATTGAACTTCAGCGACGGACAGAAAGTCATAGCGACCCCTGCTTCAGGCTATAATTTCAGCAGTTGGGACACTCCCGGAGGAACTGTGACCGGCAACATGACGATCACCGCGATCTTCACCGAGATACCGGTGAGCAGTTACCAGGTGTCGTTCACCAAATCGGGAGAGGGAAGCCTACCTTCAGCGATCACCGTCAAAGCAGGAACGAAATTCAGCTCCACGGACAAAACACTCAGCTTCGATGACGGTCAGACCGTGACGGCCGAGCCTGCCGCTGATTACACATTCGGATCCTGGAACCCTTCATCCGGAACGGTCACCAACAACATGACCATCCAGATCGTATACAACAAACAGGGTGCTACCGATTTCACAGTGAAGATCAACGCGGGAACCGGCGGAAGTGTAGACAAGGCCTCACTCACTGTCCAGAAGGATGTTACCTGGAGTTCGAGCGGTTCCACCCTTACCTTCAGCGACGGCCAGAAGGTCAACGCGACTGCGACCTCTGGATACACCTTCGATGCATGGAACCCCGCATCAGGTACCGTGACCAGCGACGTCACGATCACAGCATCATTCACCGGTGGCGGAGGCGAGGAGAAGACTGTGTCATTCCTGTTCTGCGACAACTTCGAGAATGACGGATTCGAGAGCACGACTGTCTTTGACACCTTCTTCTATCCGATCATTCCCTCGATATGGATTCATGGAACCGGAACAGACATGGGCTCCGCTCTCTCTGACGCATGCAAAACCTTCGACAATGCATCCATCTCCATCACGGATGGAAAGATCACAGAGATCAATGGTGTGAAGGACGGCAACATCTACCTCTGGGGATGGAAGGGAGGATCTTGGACTGACAAGAACGACTCTGGAGAATTCCTCACACTCAATGACCTAACGATAACGGATTACGATCACGTGGCCGTCGTCCACGGTGCCGCATCATCCTCAGGGACCGCCCCCACCCCGACTTCCGAACCCGGAAAAGAGGGATGGTACTACGGAGAGAAGGGGGGTCCTGTCGAACAAGGCAAAGAGGTGAAATTCTATCTCGATGTGAACTACATCTACACCACGTATGAGACCGATGTCGAGAAGCACTCAGACCCGCTTACACTGCTGGTCCCGGGAATATGGATCAAAGGCTATGCAAACCCCGGTTCCCTGGTGGTTGTAGCGTTCACCAACGCCCTTGACCGTATTGGGTACTCATACAACATAGACCCGACGGGGTTCGTCAACTATATCAACGACTGCTCCGGAGGGAACTTCCTCCACTCGATTTGGGATAACGCATCTGGAAAATGGTTTGAGGACACCGGCAAGCACTGGTTCGGTGTGGACTATGTTGATGAGGTCGACTATGCAGGCATGACTTATGGCGCATGGGGCGGTGAGACTGGATACGACACTCCTCCATGGCCGAAGGTCGGAGCTGGGGACTACAAATGGGGGTACTGAAGGCATATCATGAGAAAGATTTGGATTTCTGTCATTCTGATCGTGCTGTTGCTGTCTTCGATCGCTGTGCCGGGATCAGATGGTGACGACAGGTACCGCACAGCATACGGTTACGATGGTTCGGTATACACGTTCCTGTATCATCTCGATGGTACGGAATACTACTCCGAGATGACATCCTTCCAGGCCGGCACGGACACAGTGCTTCGCGTGCCTTACGACCTGGAGGGATATCCTCTGAAAATGCTCAGCAACGCCGCCCTCTCCGGGGCATCCAAGGTCACGACGATCGTCATACCAGCCTATGTTGCTTCGATGGGATCCAAGGTCTTCGAGAACTGCAGTTCCCTGAAGACCGTGATCTTCCTCGGCAGCATGCCGGCGATGGCATCGGACACCTTCGCCGGAACAACAGCATCCGTGCTCTATCTTGAGCGCTTCGCTTCATCATGGTCGGGATTCTCTCAGACCTCCAAGGCCGTGATGCCTGTTTACACCTACTCTGCGACGGACTGCTCGTTCGAATATTATGATCTTGACAGATCGGTCACGATCCTCAGGCACCTCAGCGGAACGGCCATCAAGATCCCCTCAGAACTGGATGTGGGGGCCTCTAAGGTGAAGGTGAAGTTCATCGGGGACATGGCATTCTACTACGACTACTACAACAAGGAATGCACCCAGGACAAGATCAGATCCGTCGAGATAGCGGACGGGGTGGAGATTATCAGGACTGCTGCGTTCAAGTACTGCACGTACATGGAGACCCTTTCACTCCCGCCCTCTGTCAGGATAATCGATGACGAGGCATTCAGGATGCCCATCGATACAGTCAACTACACTACGGGATCGCTCAAGGAGATAAAGCTCCCAGAAGGCCTCCAGTACATGGGTTTCGAGTGCTTCCGTATGAGCAACCAGCTAAAATCTGTGACGATCCCAGATACAGTCACCCACTACGGGGAGGGTGCCTTCAGAGCGAGCGCGAGGCTCGAATCGGTCACACTAGGAAAGGGGATGACAGAGCTTCCGCTCAACTCTTTCGACAACTGCTACATGCTCAAATCAGTTACCATTCCCGACACGATCAAATCGATCGGCAGCCAATGCTTCAACCAGGACTATTCGCTTGAGAGTATAGTCATTCCCTCTTCGGTGACTTCCATTGGTGCGGGAGCATTCTCCAACTGCGGATCGTTCAACCATATAACCATGCCCGATGGTGTCACGATTGGAGACGGATGCTTCAGCAGCGCGAATCTCATGACCGTAACGATAACCTCGGCCTCGACTAGCGGAGAGAGTGTGATCTCGAAGTATTTCGATAATGGGGGATGGATCCTCCCTGGAATGGGAACGAACAGCGTTTATCTTCTGGAACTGGACACCGAGGACAGTATTTCAGCCAATATCTCTGGAATATCTGGATACATAAAGATCACAGACAAGACCGTGAACACGACCGGAGGCAGCTACACCGACGGTACGAAGACACTCACGGGAGCGGACCGTGCAGGCAAGACGTACGTAAGACAGTATGACGATTGGACGACCGCCAAGGTCGGCACTCTGACCGTAATATGCGATGAGAGGTACGGCAGCCTGGACACCCACGGGGGAACCTTCCCTGAGGGCATGCAGATAACGATAAACGCGAAACCCAAGACACTCTGCACCTTCGACGGTTGGAGCGACGGGGATAAGAACACACCCAAGACAGTGGTCGTGAAGGGGGACATGCGCCTCTACGCGACCTTCACCTATTCGCCAGTCACCCTGGACCTGGTCGCGAACCCTGAGGATTCCGGCACGGTCACGGGAATGGGCAAGTTCGCCGCAGGAACTGAGGCGAAGATCAAAGCCACTCCTGCTGAGGGGTATCACTTCATAACATGGAGCAACGGCGACACCAACGCCGATACCACCGTGGTGATGGACAAGGACATGACCCTCGAGGCGAAGTTCGGCAACGTGGCGATAACATTCGACCTCAACGGAGGCAAGATGAAGATAGATCCGATGTATTCCAACGCGGGATGGAGTATCACACTTCCGAGTTCTATAGAGATCTTGGATGGTAAGAACATAACCGCTTGGGACATCGGAGGAAAACGTTACGACGTAGGCTCCGAGTACAAAGTGACCGGCGACGCCACGGCAAAAGCCGTGTGGGGTTCATCCGGAGGCTCGGATACTATGCTGATTATCGTGGCAGTAATCGCGATCATAGCGGTAATCGCAGTCGCATTCTTCGTCGTTAGACATAAACAACTTTCCAAATGAACAAAAAAAAGGAGATTCGAAAATGATCGATAAGAGACTGGCGTTCGCTGTAGTACTGGCGATCGCACTGGTCGGATTCACAGGTCTGTCCCTGACGGACGGTATGGATGCGGACGACCAGTATTTCGTGGAAGATGGATTCCGCTTCGTCGTAACGAGCGACTCTACAGTGTCCGTCGCACCGCTAGAATCCGGACAATATGAGACAAACAACGTTCTGGAGATACCTGCGAAGGTAACTCACAGCGGAAAACAATACAGCGTAACGGGAATCGCCGACAAAACGTTCATGAACACATCCAAGCTCAACGCGGTATCGATCCCTGAGGGGATCGTGACCATCGGGGCACACGCGTTCGACGGCAGTGCGATCTACCAGGACCTCACACTCCCATCAACAGTCACGACGATCGGAGAGGCGGCTTTCAACAAGACCACCATCACAGGTCTCGACCTGACCAAGTGCAAGGTCACTGACATCCCTTCGCAGGCATTCGCAAGCTGTAGCCTGCTCAAGAAGGTGTCCATCGGATCGTCCGTGAAGACTCTCGGAGAGGGAGCATTCCAGGGATGCAGGCTCGTTAACTCATTGGACCTGAGTGCGGCCACATCGATACAGTCCATAGGCAGCAAGGCATTCCAGCAGATTTCGAGCGGAGCCGCCGCCGGTATCGAGATCAAGCTAGCAGCATCGGTCACCAGCATGACCGAGGACTCGTTCAGCGGGGCCAAGGTCAGTTCATATACTATCGATTCATCGAACTCCGTCTATCAGTCTGTCAACGGGGCCATCCTGACCAAGGACGGCACCACTCTCCTATTCTACCCGATCGCCAACGGTTCCTCCGAAGCGGTCATCCCCGCAGGCGTCACCAAGCTCGGTGCGAACGCACTGTACTACGGAAGCGCCATCAAAAAGGTCACTTTGGACAATGCGGTCCAGGTTGGAGAATACTCACTGACCATGACCAACATCAAGACGATGCAGATCACGCAGACGGCCGCACTCCCCTCGGGATACAGTGGTATTATCGCTACTTACTTCACCAAAGATGATGGTTACTGGACCTTCAACAATATCACCATCGATCACCTTATCATCGATTCTTCCTTTGCAGTCGACCTTACCGGCCTCATAGGTAAGACCGGCAAATATGTGGACTTCACAGCCCAATCTACAGCCACCATCGGAGGTAAATTCACCAAGGACGGTGCTGAGGTCACGGGAGCGGACAGAGCAGGATACAGATTCACGAACAATGCTACCGCTTCGACTTCCGACAATTTCGTTTATGACACCATGCGTTTCATAGAGGCCATCAACGATCCCAGCGAAGGAGGGTCCTTCAATACTCCTGAAAAGGCAGAGATAGGGTCAACGGTAACTCTGACTGCTACCCCTTTGAGCGGATTCAAGTTCGGCTGGTGGGGTGACGATAAATCGAAGACCGATCCCACCTACACATTCACCATGCCCAGTACGGACACCACAATAACTGCCCACTGGATCATGATCGAGAACTGCTACTACACGGTGCCCACCAAAGCGCAGTTCGAGATGACCAAGTATCTGGGAGGAGCACCGGAGAACAAGAACCCTTCATCTTACAATTACTACAACTTCCAGCACATCGATCCCGTCAGCACCAAGGACAACGGTGACGGTACGACCACATATGTCTACATCCTCGAGGACGGAAAATACGGAGCGGTCACGAAGGGAAGCGACTATGTCACTTTCAAGGAACTCCTGACGAAGAAGAAGAACACCGAGATTAAATCAACGGTGACAGAGGCGATGCTGAAGCCCACGGGAAAGACCTCGACCACGATCGACAGAACCGTAGCCAAGAAGCTTGGAGACGACGTAGGGGGCATCCTGGTCTCAGGAAACAAGGCAAACCATATCTACCTGTCCAACGGGCAGGAGCTCCCCATGATGGTCTACCGCCAGTGGCAGGCCGTCAGCGACACGATGAACAACCCATTCCTCGAGCCCGAAATCGTCTACACAGTAACCGACTTCTCTGGCAAAACTGTGACTGACATCATAAGCATCGAGAACGGACCGGCAGGGGACACGACTTGGAAGATCAAGGGACTCAAGGAGGGAACCGTCGTTGTAACGGTCTGGATGAAGGCGATGACCTACCAGAACGGCAATTTCGTGGATTTCTTCGGAGCCACCTGGCCTGAACTCACTCAGGTGTTCGTCGTCACTGTCGGAAAGGAAGCATCCTTCGACACCGGCATGACGATGTACGACGAGAGCGACAAGATCGACAGAGCGATAGATTGCGACATGGATGTCTGCTACTACGATTGGAACAGCCCAGGATACAACTTCACCTTCAAACCTGCATCCGGCACCAAGGTGACCGTCTACAACCCCATACTGGCGACTAACGGTATCAAGGGATTCACAACAGGGACCGCCACTCAGAGCGGTGACTCCTGGACCGTGCTCCTAACCGAGGGGCGCAACGTCATCGCCATGGAGAACAACGGCGAGGTCAGATACCAGGTGCTCCTGGCGATGCCCGTCAAGATCATCGTCAACGGTGTGGACAGCTCCAGCGCGACACTCAACCCTGGACAGGACAACACCATCGCATTCATGAGCACCCACGGCAACTACGGAGGAATATTCAACTCCAAAGGAAAGCTCGCGGGAATCTACAACTGCGGTACCACAATCTGGTACGACGATGAGGCAGGGAACAGGGCAGGTACCGCCAAGCAGCCTCAATGGGGGTACTACTTCTTCCTGACCAAGCCCGAATTCCAAACAGTATCGGTCAACATCCCCGCAGATTGGGACGTGTCGAAGAAATACACGCTACACCCCAAGGGAATCGTTATCACCGGAATCGACGGAAACGGGGACCACAGGACCTGGTTCTACAAATCATCCTCCGCACTTGGTCTTCACAGGAACGCTTTCCTGCCTGAGATCAGTCTCAGGGTTGCGGGAGGTGTCGCCGAGGCCGAACTGTCCACCGACGGCGGACAGACCTGGACCGAGTACAACACCTTCGGTCTCGCGCTCGCTGCCAGTGGGGACGGGGACATCATCAAGGTGAACGTGGACTCCTTGCCTGATTCGATATCCAAGAAGATCGAGATCCGCATGAACGGACACACCTTCCTCGACTCCGGAAAACCCCTGACCCTCTACACGGAGGTCAAGATCTTCGGATTCAATCCACTGAAGAACCAGAACATCGTGTTCGGTTCCGACGGAAAGCTGATCACGGACAGCACGATGGACATTGTCGCTACGTTCGAGAACCCCGCAGCATCTGTAGGGAAGACATTCATCACAGGTTCGATCGCCACCAGCATCGCTGTGAACAATGCAGGATATGCATCCTACGACACCAAGGACGGCGTCACCCTGTTCAGGACAGTCGACCTGCCGTTCGGAATATACAACACCGAAAGGAAGGAATTCAGCTTCTATGCGACCTTCGAGGAGGCTCTGACCAGACTCTCCGGAGAGAGTGTCGTCTACATCCTGAACTATCAGCCTCAGTACACCGGAGGTGCCGTAAAGAAGGATTACAACGACGTCAACGCTCAGATCTCCATGGACCTCACCCTGAAGACAGTTGTCCGTGTCACCGACGGAACCTACTCGACATACTATGTCGATGGAAAAGCAGTGACCAACAACGGTAAGGAGATTGCACTGCCCTCTGTGGCTGACCTCAGCACATCCATCGACGGGGACTTCTTCGTCGACGGAGGACACACCCTCACCATCAACGATGTCGCCGTACTGAACGACATCGTCCTTGGAGGAGGAAAGGGAACGGCCGCAGGTATTGCCAAGATTAAACTGGACAAGAATGTACCAATGTTCAGGCTAGCGGTCAACTTCGACAAGCTCGCGGACTGGACCAAAAAGGAACAGACTCCCGAGGGTACTGTGTACATGCTCGATCCCGAGTGCGCATACGAGTTCGTGACATCTACATCCATCTCACTCAATGACAGGGTCGGAATCAATGCATCAGGATTCAAGGCCAACATCGCACCTGGAGGACTCTCCGCCACACTCGCCGCATCCTCATCGATGATAGCGTACGTTCAGACCGGAGAACAGTCCTTCACCGGATACTCCAGTCTTGAAGATGCCATAACGGCGGCAGGAACAGGAACCGTGTACATCCTCTACCGCACCACCAATGTGCCCGGAGACGCTGACACCACCACCCATATCTTGGACCACGACATGACCTGGGGAGCAGGATACAAATTCGCCACCGTCCACCAGATGGTGAGCGAGGACGGATCGACCTCACAATTCGTGATCGATTCCAAATGTGCGACCCTGATCATGGCCGACGGACATGCCATGAGCATCTCTGTCGATGCCGACTTCACCAAGATATATGTTGAAGGAAAGATCAACCTGCTCGGACAGGCCGTCATTGATCTAGGAGAGGACCCCGCATCTAATCTCGGAGCGACCAACGGCACGACCGAGATCGATGTTACTAACCATACGCCCGGCCTGATCGTTAAGAATCTCGGAGCGGCACCCGTGTACGTAGATCTTCCCCCAGATTCTGGAGACGTCAAATACTACACGTACATGGTGGGTAACGACCTGTACTTCGGCACCTACACCATCATGGTCGCCATCACCGGATCCGGGGAGATCACAGTCAGCGGACCCGACGGCATGGGGCTCCAGCTGACCGGAGGGGACCAATCCCTGTCAGGAAAGATCGACGGCGGTTCGTACAAGTTCACCGGACTCCGCTTCACCGAATACAAGCTGACCTGCACCCAGGAAGGACAGACCGTTAGCCAACAGGTATACGCGGTCATCACCTCCGATGCCGATCATCAGGTCGCTGTCCCCTCTGGAACAAAGGCGCTGATGAACAGCACTTCCTATGATCTCATCTCCACAGGGCCCGTAGCTTACGGAATCTACTATGATGCCGACGGAAAGGTCTCCCTGACCATGCCTGACGGAACCACCGTCAAGATGAAGTTCCCGATGCACACCTTCGTGGAGGTTGAGCACGACGGAAAGGTATACGACCACTGCGACTGCGGTTACGAGGTATATCTCCACGATGCCGAGAAATCCGGAACGGATCTCATGCCAATCCTAGCCGCCGTAGGTGTAGCCATACTGGTTGGAATCGCCGTCTTCATCATACTGCTGTACAGGCGCGGAAGATCGTCTTACTGAATCGAGTAGGAGGCTGGCGATTATTCGCCAGCCGTCCTCTCACACCACCACGCATACCGTTCGGTACGTGGCGGTTGAAACCGTTTCCCTTCTTTTCTTCCACAAATCCAACAAGAATATCATACCTTGGCCTCTCATCCACTGACTGGTGAGGATTTGGTTTACGACGGCGTACTGAGATGCTTCCCAGTAGGCCCTGCTTCTAGAAGCCTTCCTTATTTTTCTCATCCAATCGGTTTCGACCGCGTTGCCCCAGTTAGCTTTCTTATATTGAGGCGACAGCCGCACCAGGTTCTTGACCCTGGTGCGGTAGTTCTTCCACTTCTTGAGAATGAATTGCCTCACCCTGTGTCTAATCCATTGGTCGAGTTCCTCCATTACCTTTTTGGAATCTGAAATTCCGAAGTATCCGAACCATCCTCTGATGTAGGTCCTGAGTTCCGAGACCATCCTTTCAGGCGAGATACCGCGATTCCTTTTGGTGACTTCGCAGATTCTCTTCTTGAACTTCTCCAGGGATTTGGGATGCGGACCTACATAGGTCCGCCCCTTCATCCGGGTTATCCTGAACCCGAGGAATTTCATCCCCGTTACGGGTCCGACCTCTGTCTTATCCCTGTTCACCTTTAGGAGCATCTCCTTCTCGATGAATTTCGACACGGTGTCGCAGACCCTCTCGGCGGCCCTCCGTGACTTCACCATTATGAGCGAATCGTCCGCATAACGACAGAAACGGAGTCCTCTGGATTCCAGTTCTTTGTCTAGTCCGTCAAGGTAGATATTGGACAACAACGGAGACAGGGGTCCCCCTTGCGAGGACCCCATCTCGGTCGCTTCCACGATACCATCTGGCAGGACTACTTCTGCTCTCAGGAACCTCTTAATGAGCTGTATCAAGGTCTTGTCCTTGATACGCTCCCTCAGGATATTCATAAGATAGCGCTGGTTCAGGTTATCGAAGAACTTCTCCAGGTCTAGTCCCACTCCGAAGGTATAACCTTCATCGTAGTATTCCTTGACCTTCAAAATTGCATCCTGTGCGCTCCGCCTTGGTCTGAACCCATAACTGGATTCAGAGAAGGTCGGGTCGTATATCGGTGTGAGTACCTGTGCTATCATCTGCTGGACCAGACGGTCCTTGGCGGTAGGTATGCCCAGTTTCCTCACTCCCCCGTTCGGTTTCGGGATCTCCTTCCTCCGAACTGGGGTTGGTATGTATCTTCCCTCTGTTATGAGGGACTTCAGTTCTCCTTTGTTGGTTTATATCCAGGGCTCAAGTTCGTGGACGGTCATGCCGTCCACGCCTGGAGCCCCTCCGTTTCCAACCACTCTCCTCAGTGCCTCTTCGATGTTGTCATCGTCGATCACCATTGGAATCAGGTCGTCGTAGGTGCTTCCCTCCACCGATTGCGCAACATATATGCTGGTCGCTCCTTCCAGTCCTTCGGATTCCGTCCTGTCTCTTTTCAGGAAGCTGTCCATCGTTTTCTGACTTCTCTGCATATCTGTCCTCCTCTGTTTCAGTCTTCTAGGTTCCTTCTGCCCTTCGGCGGGAAACCCCATCTCATCAGGCTTTCCCTCCCCTACTATGGCGTCTGCTGACTCCTGACTGCCCTCTCGCCATCTTGCCTTTCGGCTTGATGACGGATTGCCTTCGGCAAGCCGTCAGGCCTCCCCAGGTAAGGGTCGTATCCTTCCTCCCATATAACCGCCGGATTTACACCTCGATGTCCGTACCGTATCGGGCTTTGTCCAAAGTTGCGGACTAGCCCCATCTGCGTGCCTACTATCCGGTTCTTGTTCATCGGTCCGGGATTTTGCCTCCTTCTTCCTTTAGATTCCGCCTCACGGCGGACACCTTTAGACTTGGCTAACGGTTCCCACGGTCAGGCCCGTAGAGGACTTTCACCTCCAAGATTGCGACTCGTGATGGGCGCACAACCTATGAGACGGCTCCGGCCGTCTCCTTAAACATCCGATCCTACACACCGCTGCAGGGTCGAATCCTTCTTATCTCTTCTGATTGTCCAATGGTCGGTTGCTCTGCATGTACCAATCATTACTTACCAGTCCATTAGACCATCTGTACCTGCAAATACTCAGGACAACCTGATAGGTGAAAGCGATTAACAGACATATCTACACACATTAACGATCAAGACAGGTATAGCCTGATCATCTTCAACACCCACATGGCTGATCATTTATGTGGTGTGAAGATTCTGCCACGTTTCATCAAACAAGAATCCGCATAGACTCTGATCCTTCGAAACGGATCGCCATGAACAAGAGCGACTGAGAATTCTGAAGAAAAATACCGACGGGGGTGCCACGCCCCATCGGTTGGTTTTACTGAGTGCAATTATTTAGAAGGCAATGAAAGGGAGGGTTACCCCTCCCAGTTTGAACTCAGTTGCGGGTGATGGTGTCGTAGACCGATCCGTCACTGTTCTTGATGACAGCGGTCAGCGGCATCTGTCCGGGCAGGCTGTGGGTAGCGCAGGAGTTGCAGGGGTCGTATGCCCTGAACGCCATCTCGACCATGTTCAGCAGACCGGGCGAGACCTCGTAGTTGTGGATGAGCCCCTTGGCGACCTTTGCAACGTCCATACAGATGGGTCCGTTGTTGTTGGTCGTTCCGACCACGAGGTTACATGCGGTAACGATTCCGTTCTCATCACAGGTGTAGTCGTGTGTCAGGGTTCCTCTGGGAGCCTCGACGCATCCTACTCCGCGTCCTCCGGCCTGGACATCCTTCTGCTTGATGTCGCTGTTGGTCAGATCGGGGCACTCTGCGTCCTGCAGACACTTCTCGGCACAGCAGAGCATCTCGATGAGCCTTGCCCAGTGGGTGACTAGTGTGTGCTGGCAGGGTCCGTCCACTCCTGCGTCCTTGAGGACACCCTTGTACTCGACGAACTTCTCCTGAGCGAGGGGTGTGGGCATCTCCTTCGCGACGTTGAGCCTCGAGAGGGGTGTTGCCCTGTAGAGTCCGCTGTCGGGTCCTGCTACGAGTCCCTTGTATCCAGGATTCCTCAGGTAGGGGAACTTCTCGTAGGACCAGGGCTCGACTGCCTCTCCGATGTGGTCGAGGTAGTCGAACG
>CALAVG010000262.1 GCA_937892275.1 uncultured Methanomicrobiales archaeon
TAGAAAAGAGTTTTATTGCATTTAATATGTGTATATATACAAAAAATAGTGAAATTTTAGAAGCTATTTTAAGAATTTTAAATGATAATATAAACTATTATTCATATCATCCTGATCAAGGTGTAACTATGAGGATCGACGATTCGATAAGCGCAGACAGTATCACAGATGAGATCTCTAGGAGATTCAAACTGTACAGGATCGCATATCCCATGACACAAGAGGATTTGGCGGAAAAATCCATGGTATCTCTGAGTACTATCAAGAGGTTCGAGAAGGGAGAGGATATAGGCTTCTCCAAATTGGTTCGCCTGTTAGAGGCCCTCGATATCCAGGCACATCTTGAGGTATTGATCCCGGATCAATCAATCCGCCCCTCCTATTTCCTAGAGGATACCAGGCCGAAGAAGAGGGCCAGGAAGAAGACGGTCGTTAGAAACGGATGGAAGTGGGGTGATGAGGAATGAATCCTTCTGTTGATATCCATCTTTGGGGCAACAGGATTGGAATCCTATATCAAGGGGATAATGACCCTGTCCCGGTTTTCGAGTATGACAAGGATTTCCAGGATTCCGGCATAGAATTGGCACCATTCAAGATGCCTTTATCGGACAGACTGTATTCGTTCCCAGAATTGATGGCATCCGAAGCATTCCATGGGATGCCCGGCCTCATAGCTGATTCGCTGCCGGATAAATTCGGGAATGCTGTTATCAGGCGCTGGCTGAGCAATATGGGCAGATCGCCCGATGGCATGACGCCTCTTGAGAGACTGTATTACACTGGTACCCGTGGCATGGGTGCCCTGGAGTACATACCGTCCGATGAAACGAAGGCTACAGAGAATATCGAAATAACCGCACTGACAGAGCTGGCATCGGAGATCCTCTCCGAGAGGGAACGTGCGAGATACGATGTGGACGAGATGACTATGATGCAGATGATGGAGATCGGATCATCTGCAGGAGGTTCTCGTGCCAAGGCCGTCATAGCATGGAACCAGGATACAGGCGAGGTACGTTCTGGACAGATTGATCCCCCGCCGGGATTCGATCAATGGCTGATAAAGTTCGATAATGTTAGAGGCAACGGAGATTACGGTGAGAAGGATGGTAAGCAATACACGCTGATCGAATATGCATATTATCTGATGGCGAAGGAATGCGGCATAGATATGAGTGAATGCCGTATCATGGAAAAGGACGGCATGTCGCATTTCATGACGAGACGCTTCGATCGTGCGGGTAGGAAAAAGGTCTTCACCCAGACATTGGCCGCACTCGGGCATTTTGATTTCAACGAATCAGGTTCTTGCAGTTACGAGACCTATGCAGGGTATGCAAGGAAACTTGGTATAGGGGCTAGCGGGGTCGAGGAGATCTTCAGGCGGATGACGTTCAATGTGCTGTCAGCGAACTGTGACGACCATGTGAAGAACTTTTCCTTTATTATGGACAGGCAAGGGAGATGGAGCCTCTCTCCAGCATACGACCTCACCTTCGCGTACAACCCTAACAACAGATGGCTACGTGAGCATCAGATGACCGTAAATGGCAAATCCAGAGGCATAACCGATGAAGATCTGATTGAAAGCGGCAGGTCCATGGGGCTGGGAACAAGGTTCTGCAGGGAGACCATAAGGGATGTCCGCGGCGTGGTCTCTGAGTGGAGGTTTTTCGCTGGAAGATGCGGGATAGAGAGTTCCACTGTGGATGCTATCGGTACGGTGATAGATCGCAGTGGGCCTCAGATGCGAGCCATGTGAAATTCTTAAATCATCGACTACATACATCGGGACGGCCTTATGGGGTAGCTTGGATATCCTGCCGGACCTCGACTCCGCTGACCTGGGTTCGAATCCCAGTAGGGCCACTCCTAAACCCATATGTAGTCGAGATTTCATGCCCCTGGATGTAAAATTTCGGTCTTACTTTCCCGGGTATGTGATCAGGGCGTAGGGGTTGTACTTCTTGAATTTCTCCATTCCGCCCAATCCTGCGAGCTCCATGACGAATCCCATGCTGACGATCTCTCCGCCGAGCCTCTCCACCAGCTTGACAACGGCCTCTGTGGTGCCTCCGGTGGCGATCAGATCGTCGATGACGACGATCTTCTGTCCGGGTTTGATGGAATCCTTGTGCATTTCGACCGTGGCGTTGCCATATTCAAGGTCGTAATCCTCCGAGATGACCTCTCTGGGGAGCTTGCCCTTCTTCCTGACGAGGATGAATCCCTTGTTAAGGGCATATGCGACGGGTGCACCGAAGAGGAATCCGCGTGATTCAGTTCCCACCACAAGGTCGAAATCCAATCCCTTCAGCTTCTCCACGAGCTGGTCTATGGCCATCCTCAATCCTTCTGGATCCTGGACGACGGATGTCACATCCCTGAACATGATCCCTTCCTTGGGGAAGTTCGGGATGGTCGTGACGAAATCGGCTAACTGTTTCATGGGGGCACGGATGGGGAACAGCCAATATAATCATTCGCGGGCGGCCATTTCGGTCATCAGCATCCTGAGGACGCGGTTGTCCCTGTCGATGGCGACCTTGGATTCCTTCCTCAGATATCTGTCGTTGGTCTTCACGGCGGCAGCAGGGGTGACATAATCGAGAACGAACCTAGCCTCCTTCTCGTGCTTGCCGAGCTCCTGAGGGAAGGTCCTGTCGGTGACCTCGCACAGATAATAGTAACTGTCCTGGTCGAGGACATAATCCCATATGCCTTTCTCGATACGCTTGGACATCCCGTAGAGGCGTATGCTCTCAGGTATGACCTCGAGTCCGGACTCCTCCCTTACCTCGCGGATCAATGCATCCATCAGGGATTCTCCTTCTTCGAGTCCTCCTCCGGGGAACTTATAGTATCCGTACTTGACGCTGCGGATCAGCGCGAGCTTCCCGTCCTTCCAGATTATGCCCCTGGACGCGGGCTGTATCAGTACGGGATCCGTTTCGTCGTAATCCTCCATATCGATGGTGAACAAAGGTCTCATGTGAAGTCCTCAGAGGTACTTTCTGTAGCGGAAGAAGAGTATGGCGGACGAGAGGATCATGACCGCTATCAGGCAGACTACGGCGATGGCGACATCCTCGGTGGAGCTGTATACGAAACCGCATACCCCGATCCCGGCGAGGAGGATGCCTCCCATGACTGCCGCGCCGAGCTCCGAAGGCCCTCCCTCGTTCTCCTTCCTGTCCTTAACGAAGAAGGACAGTGCAAGATATGCTCCGGAAATGACCAATACAGTGAACACCCCGTTCATGAATCCGAAGTAGATTCCCACGACTACGCCGACGACTATCGCGGCGATGTATGCCGCCATCGTCGTTATGTTGTATTGCTTGGATTCCGCCATGTAATCCCTCATTCCGTCTTTGCCGATCTGCTCTCGTAACGGTCGCAGGCCCTGTTCGTGAGATATGCGACGATGACCAGGAATATGACACCTGCGGTGACAGGAGCGAATATGAACGTCCAATTTTGGGGTGTGAGGACGGCTGTGAGCGCCGTTGCCCCTCCCGGAGGGTGGACGCAGTTGAATATCACCATGATCATCAGGGACAGCATCACCGCTATGGCGCAAGCGTACCACGTGCTGCCGAGAAGGTATTGTGTGCACCATCCGATTATGGCGGACAGGAACTGTCCGAGTATGGCCGCGTAAGGTCTGGCAGCGGGTGCCTTTGGAAGACCGAACAGCGTGACCGCGGTGGATCCCAGGGATGCTATCAGAAGGGGCATGTCGTAGAATGCCCAGAGGATCCCGAGGAATCCTATGCCAATGAAACAACCCGCGACCCTGATGACCTGCGGTCCGTTTAAGCGCTCCTTCACGCCTTCGAGATAGTCCATGGTCCTGGGAAAGGATCATCGTATATATCGGTCGACCCGGACGGAGTCGTCTTGACGACCGATTTCAATGAAGCGGTTTGTCTCGTTAAAAGTGGCCTCTTTTCCCACAATCGGGATACAAAACACAGTCTGATTATACGACCGTGGAATTCAGGTCATTGTTGGGATGAAACAGCATAGAAGAATGTAACGGACCATCGGAAACTGCCAGATATCTCGAACACCGGTAGAGAAGATCGCCTTGAGCATCGCAAAAGTCCGTACTTGATTTGTACATCGATAATCTATATTACCTAATAAGCAATCAGACGGAACATGCCTAGCAGCAGGTTCAGAGCCGTCGACGAAGCTTTCAGAAAGATGCCCGTGGATGTCGAGACACCGTCATCCCACACCTCCGATTACTACGGATGCGACGTCTTCAATAGGAAGGCCATGAGGGAGTACCTCTCAGAGGACACCAGGCGCAGGATCTACGAGTCCAGCGAGCAGGGTGTCACGCTCGATAGCAAGACCGCCGAGGATGTGGCCGCAGGCATGAAGAAGTGGGCCATGGACAAGGGCGCCACCCACTACACGCACTGGTTCCAGCCCCTCACCGGCGGTACCGCGGAGAAGCACGTGTCCTTCATCGAACCCTTCGGAAAGGGAGAGGCGATCGAGGAATTCACCGGAAAGCTCCTCTGCCAGCAGGAATCCGATGCCTCATCGTTCCCCAACGGAGGTCTCAGGAACACATTCGAGGCCAGGGGATACACCGCTTGGGATCCCTCGTCCCCTGCGTTCATCATCGGGGACACATTATGCATCCCCACGATATTCATCTCATACAACGGGGAGGCACTGGATTACAAGGCGCCTCTCCTCAGATCGGAGATCGCCGTCGGCAAGGCCGCGGAGGATCTCCTCGCATATTTCGGAATAAAGGACGACAGGGTCGTCTCATATCTCGGATGGGAGCAGGAGTATTTCCTTGTGGATTCAGCATTGTTCTCGTTACGTCCCGATCTCATAATGGTCGACAGGACCCTGATCGGTCACAACGCCGCAAGGAACCAGCAGTTGGAGGACCACTATCTCGGATCGATCCCCGCAAGGGTCTTGGCGTTCATGAAGGACCTGGAAATCCAGTGCTTCAAGCTCGGCATCCCCATCAAGGCGAGGCACAACGAGGTGGCACCGAACCAGTTCGAGATCGCTCCCGTGTACGAGGCAGCGAATCTCGCCAACGACCATAACCTCCTCCTCATGGCCATGATGAAGCAGGTGTCGGAGAGGCACGGTTTCAAGGTGCTGTTCCACGAGAAGCCCTTCGCAGGTGTCAACGGATCCGGGAAGCATTGCAACTGGTCCATCGGTACCGTCTCCGGTATCGGACTGTTCACACCCGGAAAGACAGACAACGAGAACCTGATGTTCCTGATGTTCGTGGCGAACGTGCTCAAGGCTGTGTACGACAACAACGCATTGCTGAAAGCATCCGTCCTCTCCGCGACCAACGCCCACAGGCTCGGAGCGAACGAGGCCCCTCCTGCGATAATATCCGCATTCCTCGGTGACCAGCTCATGCAGGCCTTCGACGACCTCCTTAACTCCAAGGATATGGTGAAGCTCAAGGGCAAGACGAAGTACAGTCTCAACATCCCGCAGATCCCCGAGATCCTGCTGGACAACACCGACAGGAACAGGACATCCCCGTTCGCGTTCACCGGTAACAGGTTCGAATTCAGGGCAGTCGGTTCATCTGCCAACTGCTCCAACGCCGTATCCACGCTGAACACCATCGTGGCAGATCAGCTGAGAGCGTTCAAGGAAGCAGTCGATGCGAGGATCGAGGGTGGAACACCTGTCATGCAG
>CALAVG010000263.1 GCA_937892275.1 uncultured Methanomicrobiales archaeon
ATGAGGACCTGCCGGGGGAAGAAGCCGAATATGGGTTCGACCCTGCCGAATGGTTCTCGATGTTCTGACCAAGAACCTAAAAACGGGCCTTCGGGCCCAAACCTTTTCCATACATATGTTAGGTGATAACTATGCCGTATGAGAATATCTTGAAAGCAGTGAACAGCGAGGGTAAGTCGCTGTCCACGAAACAGCAGGCGGATAACTACAGCACCTTCTCGGAGCTGATGAAGCAAGGTGTGTATCTTCCGGACCTTTTGAAGAAGATCGACGCCCTGGAGAGCAGGGTGGACGAGATGAGCAAGCCCAAGGAGAATCCGATCGATGCGGAGCTCTTCGCGGTGATGGAGCAGGCGGTCAAAGACGATCCGTCCGTGGCCAACGCCAAGCGCGAGCTGCAGAACGAGAAGACCCGTGTGATCAGCGAGCTGTGCATCAGGGATGAGAGATACAGGGATGCATTCGAGAACTATCGTCATATTGTGAACTCATGTTATGTTCATCTCAAAGAAAGCAGTAATACAGACACGGTGTAAAATCAGATATACTAAAATACCTCACCATAAACGCATCCTTACATGCTAGGACACGGCACGTCCAATTGGAGAATGGGCAGAAATTACAGGGATAAATGCTAAAACAATACAATGTAGGATTGATCGTTATGGATGGACAATCGAAAGAGCACTCACAGAACCAGTACACCGTAAAAAGAAAGCCAAAGCCGCGCCCGGAGAATGAGCTCCTGAGATATGCCACGACCAAAAGGGGCGCATATAGGCTGAAAAGGACCTTCAGGGCCGCGAAGCGTCGCAGCCTGTGATGGCTGGGAGGCCTGCCGCGCGACCTCGCCTTGTATTCGTATTGTACGGAGCGGGTCTCGCAGCGGGCCATATGCTTCATCATAAAAGGAGTGGAGCAGTCGCACATGTCCTTGTTACAGTACGGGCACTTGAAGGGAACGCCGTGCACGATCATAGAATTAACTCAAAATTCCAATATATAAATGCGTCGAACATTTTCCTTATATGCTCTGCCGACAATGCCCTATACGAAGGTCTCGTGCGGGCTGTGTCCGGACGGGGCCGGGAAGTGATCATAAATGATAATTAATACGATAGGTGGCGGGTCCGGAGGCGGAGCCGTCGCGGTCATAGATGTGGATGTGACGCTGTCCGCCGGGACAGGCGACGTATCAGGTATATCTATATCCGCTACGGCGCCCGGTCAGGCCACTCTCAGCGGTACCACGGATAGTTCGGGCAAAGTGCAGCTGACCAATGCCGTCGCCGGTGCGACATACACCGTGACCGGTTCAAAAACGGATTACACCGTCTCTACGGGAACAGTCAAGATCGAGCACCTTTCGAACTCTGTCTCTCTGACCACGATGAAATCGGCGACGGTGACCGTCACGGTCACCGATGCACAATCGGGCTCGGTGTCCGGACTCACAGTGGTGGGTTCCGGCGCGGCATCCGTCAGCGCCGTGACCAACAGCTCCGGAAAGGCGACATTCAGCCTCTCCGTGGCCGGAGCATACAGTTTCACTCTAGCGTCCGGCAGTATCCCGACAGGTGGGTCGGCGTCCACATATACGGTGACCGTGGAGCCCGGCGGAGTATACAGCGACGGAGTCGTGGCGATAACATATGGCTACGGCTTCGCAGCGGTGCAGATCGCCATCAACACAGCAGGTACTGAGTCGAGATGCGAATATCCTCAGACCATCATGGTCAACGGTTCTCCCGTGTCCAATTCCGCATACGGGTTAGCGCCCGCATTCAATGCCAATGGAGCTAACTCTTTAGGAACGACAGGAATGACCGGGTTCGACATGGGCGGATGGGCCACGCACAAGATACTCGAAGGCATCAAACCCGTATTGAAGAACGGTACCACGTGGTCCGATCTGGGCAAGACAAGTATGGCCACATGGGACACCTCGGAAGGGGACGCATTCACGGAGTTCCCGATCAACTGGCTCGCCATCAAGAATGATGGTACGAACATCACCATCATCTTCAGCGACAAGGACGAGCGTCCCGACAGCGATTTCCAGCTCTATGCGTTCGCCAAGGGATGCGACTCATATTCGAACGACCAGATCGTCTCAGCATGTGCAAGCGCATCCCTGAGTGCTATCAAGGCATCGGATTCCAACGATTATTTCGCCAACTGCTTCCACATCGGATGCTTCAAGGCCAACGGTTCGACCGATGGAATATATTCCAGGAGAGGCTCTGCGGAGACGCAGCTGGCATACGCGGCATACTGGCAAGGTGCTAACCGTCGTGGGAACGATTATGATTGCGTGAGTTTCCAGCAGTGGACATATCTGCAATGCCTGTTCGTTCTTCTTTACAAGAGCACCAACTCTCAGACCATGCATTCCAACGGGATCTCCAGCGGTTCCAGGGACACGTCGAATTCCGGGCTTAGTACGACCGCATTCGGGATGGCCGGGAGCGTTGCGAACAAGACGACCGCCAATGCATTCTTCTGGATAAGGGACCCTTGGGGCGATGCATACAGATACATCGGTGGCCTTTGGAACAGGGCGGGTTCGTCCAGCAAGGCGTATTACTGGTTGCCCAGACAGGCCAACAGCAGAGCGTTCAACAATGGTTGGTCTGCCGCATCGTCCGCTGCGACACAGGCAAGTCTCGGAACAGATACGGGTCTGACTGGAAGCGATTCCGGAGGATACATCAAAACAGTAGCAGGTACGAACTTGGGTGGTTTCTGTCCGACATCCCAATCAGGTGGATCGGCTACAACATACTGGCCCGACTATGGCAGTGTCGACTACAACTCGTCGGATGCGCTTTTCCCGAATGTCGGTGGTTATTACAGCGACGACGACGACTGTGGGATCTTCTATTGCCGTGTCAACGATTACTCGACCTTCTCGTACTCGTACTACGTCGCCTGCCTCTCGTATCGCGGTGGGCACTGGTAAGTGCCCGTCCGCGCTTCCGCCCGTCAGGGCGGCCAAACCCTTTCCAATAAAGGGTGGGGCCTTGGCCCCGCCCGTCCTTTCCCCTTTGCCGGAGGCAAAGGTTACATATACTGCTTCTGCAATCATGTCATCGAGGGAGACTCTTGGAATTTATGCTGGACCGCATATCTAATCTAGGCAACAGGGCACAGGGCGCTTCTTGCTCGCTTGTCGGTTCGGGGTTTTCATGGCCCGACAATGGAAATGTCAACTACAACTCGTCGAATGCGAATTTCCCGAATGTCGGTGGTAATTACAACAACGACGACAACTGTGGGATCTTCTATTGCAATGTCAACAATAACTCGACCAACTCGAACTCGAACTACGTCGCCTGCCTCACGTACCTTATAAGGCTCATGTCCGGAGCCTTCATATCTCACATTCCACCCCTGTTCTGGGGATGGACAGTCTCTGTGGCCTCATCTCTTGATGAAATACTCGGTCTCCCGTTCTACAGCGCTTTGGTACCCTCCGAAAGGAGCGAGGGAAGAAGCGCCGACAAGGATACGAGGGAGGGATACCTATCTGTAAAAGGGTGAAGTATCTCGACGACGGACGTACCCTCTACGAGCATATATGCGACGGGGATAATATCAGGGAAGCGATCCAACTCGCATGCAAAGACCATGCCCATGACCCTGCAGTTATAGCCATAAGGGAGGACCCCGAGCCTTATGTGAAAGAGATATAGGGCCTCCTATGCAGTAAGAGCTTCCATTATTCCGCTTTCAAGAGGAGGCTGATATGGGAGAGAGGCAAACAGAGGGATCTGTGCTTCACCAACACCATGCCCGACCGTATAATCCAGCACTGCGTCTTCAACATCGTTACGCCGATACTCCATGGCTCTATGACCAAGGATGAGTATGCCGCGATCAAGGGAAGAGGCGTCCAGCGCGGTGTCACCGCTGTCTATAAGGCGATGCGTGGGGATCCCGCCGGCACGAGATATGTGGAAACACTAGATGTGAAGAAGTTCTTCGACAATATCGACAGGGACATCCTATTTGATATGATCAAGAAGAAGATCAAATGCCATGACACGCTGGAGATCCTGCACACCATCATCTTCGACACTCCAGGTAAGCTCGGCCTGCCGATAGGGTTGTATTCATCGCAGATCCTTAGCGTGTTCTACCTGAGCGGATTGGACCACTACTGCAAGGAGAAACTAGGTATCAGGTGGTATTTCCGCTATATGGATGACATATTGATATTCGCTCCGGACAAGAGGCTGCTCCACCATTATCGCGTGATGATCGCCAACTTCCTTGCCAAGCTCAAACTCAGACTCAAGGATAACTGGGCCGTGTTCCCTGTATCCAAGCGCAGGGTCGATTTCATAGGCTATGTGATCGACCATAAAGGCATCGCACTCAGGAAGAAGATCCGTAAGGCGTATATCAGGTCCTGCAATCTGATCGTATGGTGCATCAGGCATCACGTTAGATACACAGACCATATGATCCGTTCCAAGACTTCCTACGAAGGTTTTCAGACATGGTGTACCTTGGGAGACTTGGTGGAGATCCAAAGCTCCCGTGTCGGATTCTATATGAATGCGCCCGAGGAATTTTGGGTTGAAGACTTCGCAAGACCGTCATAAAGATTTATAGTGAGAAAGCAGATACACGGTCAGAGTTGAAGCATATGCAATTCAGAAAAGATGTCAGATCAAATTTCCGTCAGCCCGAGGTCGAGCATAACAGCGGATCGGTGTACGTGAGATGCAATTTCGTCAAGTCCACTGAATCAACCGATGACAGGACGTCCGACATATGGACGTACGACGAGTACTTCATGTCGGAGGACGAGTACAACGATGTTCAGGTCGGAAGATTCTCGGAGTGGACCGATACGCTCTGCTCGGTGAGGAGAGCATATCTCTACCGTATCGCCGACGACCACATCGCGAAGTACACTACGGATGTGCCCGATGAGACCAAGCGCAACCTCTGGGTCAACTATAAGGCTGCCGTACGTGCAACACAGGACCAGCCCGGCTATCCGATGGATGTCACATATCCGGATTTCCCCGAGTAAACATCTTAAGAGGAGCTTTGCTCCTCTCTTTTCTTTAGAAATTCCTCGCGAGCCTTCCTCGACGGCCTTCCGCGAGGCAGGTCGGAGTACACGTAACGCGGCTTGAGCGCGTTACGACATCTGGACACGTGTTTCTCGATATAATTGTGGTCATAATCGTCCAGGAGCAGGTTGCATATTGGGCATCTTTTCCCGTCCGATTTCCCTGCCATGCGCTCCCTTTTTAGTTTGAGATTTAAAGGGAAAATCGAGATTTATAATATATTCAAGGAATGCGATGCAGGTCGTTGTACGGCCAAATGATATATAATCTGGTGTGCATCAAGAGGTCTGTCTGAAGAGGGGATAGAATCGTAACCAAGATCAGTGTCGCACAGGTTGTCGGAAAGAACTACGATTGTTTCTGGAACTGCAAATCTCTTTTCCGTGTAGTCAAGGGATCGAGAGCATCCAAGAAGTCTAAGACCACGGCATTGTGGTTCATCTATAATCTGATGAAATACCCTCAAGCCAACGCGCTCGTTGTGCGTAAGGTCGAAAAGACCCTAAAGGACTCGTGTTACACGGACCTCAAGTGGGCCATGAACAAACTGGGGGTGGCCAACAAATGGAAATGCTCCAAGAACCCTCTTGAGATGACTCTTGAGAGGACTATGAGGGACGAGA
>CALAVG010000264.1 GCA_937892275.1 uncultured Methanomicrobiales archaeon
CTTCCCAAAAGGTCCCCATCGATTTGGATATCCTGATCCTTATCCGGGCTGGATGCGTTCATCACATCCACTCTTTTGTATCTGTCCGGATCTCTGGGGATGATGACACAAATGTCGAACAGATCCGACAGAGATGGACTGAGCGGCTGTTCACGGTCGTTTGCCGTTGCAACCACATTCATGTTGCACCGGTATGTGGCGGAAAGCCCTTCCCTCTCGACACTGACCGTCCCTCTTTGGACCGACTCCATTATCTGCAACGACGTGTTCCTAGGAAGGAGGTTAACATCATCCACCAATATTATCTGACCGTCTTCTCCGAGGATACCCTTCTCCAATTCGATCGTCCCAGTGGTCAGGGCCTTCTCGATGTTTATACATCCGAACAGCTGTTCATCTGTGATGTTCAGAGGGATCACTCTTGCCCTCTTTCCTGTGATGGCGCCTGAGAATGAATGGATTAGGGATGATTTTCCGGAGCCGGATGGACCTTTGATCAGCATACCATGGAGTTCGGGATCGATCATGAGGCACGTCATGGCGCGGATGGCATCATCCATGCCGATGTATTGGTCGAGTCTCAGGATCCCAGATACCCCCTGATGACAGAATCCAACTCGTTCTGCTTGAACTGAGCCTCTTCGAACGGTCCTGATTTCAAACGGTGGCGGATTATCAGAGGAGCCGTTTGGGAGATGTCCTGGAATTGTATCTCTGTCCTGCCTTCCAATGCAGCATTGGCCTTTGCTGCACGTATCATCGCGATATCAGCACGGTGTCCTTCCATCCCGTAATGGATGGAGACCATAGCTACAGTCGTCAATACTCTGTCGGATATCTGGACCTCCGGGAGGATCTTCTCGGCATTCTTCAGTTTATCGCGTAGCTCTTCGGTCTCACCCTTACAGGACTCAGTGAACCCATCAGGGTCCGCATCGAAGGCCAATCTACGTTTGATGACCTCTACTCTGACAGTAGGGTCGATCTCGCTCTTTATGTCCACGCACATCCCGAAACGGTCCATTAGCTGTGGACGGAGTGTCCCTTCCTCGGGATTCATCGATCCGATCAGGATGAATCTTGCAGGGTGTGAGAATGATATACCTTCCCTTTCAACGAAGTTCCTTCCCATAGCGGCGGAATCCAAAAGGAGGTCTACAATGTGGTCATCCAACAGGTTGACCTCATCCACATAGAGGATGTTACCATTCGCCTGTGCGAGTACTCCTCCCTCGTATTTCTTCTCGCCTGTGCGTAATATATGTTCTATATCGAGACTGCCTGAGATACGGTCCTCGGTTGCATTCAAAGGAAGTTCTACAACACCCATCCTTCTGTCGTATGTTTTGAAGGATCCGTTCCTCATCTTCTCTTTACATCCATCGCATAGGTTCTTCGGGTTCGAAGGATTGCAGTGGAATGGACACCCTTCTATGGATCTTACATCGGGGAGTATCTGTTCCAAAGAACGTACCGTTGTGGATTTGGCAGTTCCCTTCTCACCCCTCAGTAATACACC
>CALAVG010000265.1 GCA_937892275.1 uncultured Methanomicrobiales archaeon
AAGGCTCTCGGTTCCGATTTTGAGGTGTGGAAAGAATAAAACTCGGGAATTCAAGTTTAGCAGTGTTTACCACGTTTTTCACCGATTGGTACATTTATTGGTGAATGTATCCAATATGACCATTTTTCAAATAACGTGAACCGACATCTGGCTGGTCAAATGTATTCGGATATCATAATCTCGCTGTCTTCATAATGATAATTTATGAAGTCCGATTCTTGCGGACTCCGCGCACGGATTGATAATAATCGGACCGGTCTCCCGGTCCGAAATGAGTTTCAGTGCCTGAACACACGGCATCCGGTGAAGACCATCGCCATTCCGTGCTCGTTGGCCGCATCGATGACTTCCTGGTCCCTGATACTTCCTCCGGGCTGTATGATGGCTGTCACACCGGCCTTGGCAGCCTCGTCCACACCATCCCTGAACGGGAAGAATGCATCGGATGCCATTACGCATCCCTCGGTGGGCTCGTTGGCCTTCATTGTCGCGATCTTAGCTGAATCGACACGGCTCATCTGACCCGCACCGATTCCGACCGCACGCTCGCCCCTTACGTAGACGACAGCGTTGGATGTAACATGCTTGGCGAGCTTCCATGCGAACAGGAGAGAGTGGACCTCCTCCTCGGTGGGAGCGCGGTTGGTCACGACCTTCAGGTTCTTGGGGTCGATGAGGACATCCTCGTCGGTCTGGATGAGCATTCCGCCCTGGACCTTCTTCATCTTGTACTCCCTGACCCTCTCGGAGGGACCAATAGGGCAGTTGGTCCTAAGGAGACGGATGTTCTTCTTCTTCTCCATGATCTCGACTGCTCCGTCCTCGAATTCGGGACAGAGAACCGCCTCGACAAAGTACTGGGAGATCATCTCCGCACACTCCTTCGTACAGGGCCTGTTGAAACAGATGACACATCCGAATGCGGAAAGGGGATCCACGTTGTAGGCTGTCTTGAACGCCTCGAAGATATTGTCCGCAGAAGCTAGACCGCAGGGGTTCGTGTGTTTCATGACGACCGCTGTGGGCTTCTCAAAATCCATACAGATGTCCAGGGCCTTATCCAGGTCGAGGATGTTGTTGTAGGACAGTTCCTTTCCCCACAGGCACTCTGCCTTGGCCACAGTGGGGCCGGGTGTGAACGGATCCTTGTAGAATGCCGCGGCCTGGTTCGGGTTCTCTCCGTATCTGAGGTCCTGCACCTTCTCCAGGGGTATGGGGAAGGAATCCGGGAATCCGGGGATGAATCTCTTCTTCATCTGAGAAGCGATCATCGCATCATACTGTGATGTGACGTCGAACGCCTCTGCCATGAGCCTCTCGTGGAGCTCGGGGCTGAGGTTGCCGTCGTTGGCCTTCATCTGCTCGATGATCTCGGCATACTGCTCGGGCTTCGTCACGACAGCGACGGAGGGATAGTTCTTGGCTGCTGCGCGGATCATGCTGGGTCCGCCGATGTCGATGTTCTCGACGATGTCCTCGAACTCGGCACCCTCCTTGAGGACGGTCTGCTTGAACGGGTACAGGTTGATGACGACCATGTCGATGGGTTCGATGCCCTTGTCCTTGATCGCCGCCATGTGGTCGGGGATGTCCCTGCGCGCGAGGATACCTGCGTGGACCTTGGGATGGAGTGTCTTGACACGTCCGTCCAACATCTCTGGGAATCCTGTGACGTCGGAAACCTCGATGACCTTGATGCCGTTCTCTTTCAGAAGCTTGTATGTTCCGCCTGTGGATATGAGTTCCACTCCTGCGGACTGTAGTTCCTTGGCGAACTCTACTATGCCCGCCTTATCGGAAACGCTGATGACTGCCCTTTTGATCTTAGCCAGAATCACACCCCCTCGTGGAAGGAAATGCATACTCTGTATGCATCCTGGAATGATGCTAATCAGTTATAACCATTGGCTAAGCGCACGCGTGACGCATGAAAGAAGTGGACATAATTTACGAGAAATAGGGGATCCGGGCTCGGATTTCTCCGAACCCGGATAGATATTAGGGGAACCCAACTCACAGATCCCTCTGTGACCGGGGTAAGTCGTTTGTTAGGGTTAGACACACCTACTTTCGACATCTTAAACCCAGTAGGCACATCCTTGAAAGGACATTAGTTTTACGTTGTATTTAAGCGTTAAGGTTTTGATTCCAGTGAATGTACAAACGGGCGCAACTGTAACTGCATCCCGTTCCCACATCCGCTCCCCGACGCATAGTCGGGTCATCTTGCGAAAGAGCGATATCATCCTCTGATATAATAATAATACCTATCCAAGGTCCGAAAATGTACAAATTCCAAACTCATCTGTGTTAGTCGATTGGATTACTAATCCACCGAACATCGTGATCGAGCTTCGGAACGGTATGAGAAAGAGGCGCCCGAAGGCACCTTGAATTGTTTATCAGTAGGAGATTCCCTGCCAGAGCATCGCGTTTGCGACCTTCTCGAATCCGGCGATGTTCGCACCTGCGACCAGGTTGCCCTCCATGCCGTACTTCTTGGCTGCCTCGGATGCCTGCTTGTAGATGTTGACCATGATGTCGTGGAGCTTTGCGTCCACCTCATCGAATGTCCAGGCGAGCCTCTGGCTGTTCTGGCTCATCTCGAGAGCGGATGTCGCGACTCCTCCGGCGTTGGCCGCCTTGGCGGGTCCGAAGAGGACACCGGCCTTCTGGAATGCCTCGATGGCTCCAGGTGTGCTGGGCATGTTGGCTCCCTCGGCGACTGCCTTGACCCCGTTCTTGATCAGGATCTTAGCGGAGTTCTCGTCCAGCTCGTTCTGGGTAGCGCAGGGGAGAGCGATGTCACAGGGGATGGACCAGATACCGGAGCATCCCTCGGTGTACTTGGCGGTCTTGGAGTAGTTGGTGTAGGTCTTAATCCTGTCCCTCTTGACCTCCTTAATCTCCTGCATGATCTTGTAATCGATTCCCTCGGGGTCGTAGATGTAACCGTTGGAGTCCGAGACCGCAACGACCTTGGCACCCAACTGGGTGGCCTTCTGGCAGGCGTATGTCGCGACGTTTCCGGATCCGGAGATGACGACTACCTTTCCCTTGAATGAATCGTTCTTGTCCTTCAGCATCTCCTCGGTGAAATAACAGAGTCCGTATCCGGTAGCCTCTGTCCTTGCGAGGGATCCGCCGCAGGGGATCGCCTTTCCGGTGAGGACGCCGGTGAACTCATTCTGGAGCCTCTTGTACTGTCCGAACATGTATCCGATCTCTCTTCCGCCCACTCCAATGTCTCCTGCGGGGACATCAGTGTCCGCACCGATGTGCTTAGCGAGCTCGGTCATGAATGACTGGCAGAAGCGCATGACCTCTGCGTCCGACTTGCCCTTGGGATCGAAATCCGATCCTCCCTTTCCTCCTCCGATGGGGAGTGTGGTGAGACTGTTCTTGAATATCTGCTCGAATCCGAGGAACTTCAGGATCGACAGGTTGACGGACGGGTGGAGCCTGAGTCCTCCCTTGTAGGGTCCGATTGCCGAGTTGAACTGTACGCGGTATCCGCGGTTGACCTGGACCTTTCCGTTGTCGTCCATCCAGGACACACGGAACATGATGATCCTCTCGGGCTCAACGATCCTCTCGATGATTCCAGCCTTCTGGAGCTCGGGCCTCGCCTCGACGACGGGCTCAAGGGACTCCAGTACTTCCTTGACAGCCTGAAGGAACTCGGGCTGATCCTTGTTGCGCTGCTCGAGACCTGCGTAGACTTCCTTCAGATATTCGCTCTTTATAGCCATAGTACTTCACCTGTGGTTACAGAATTAGTCCTGTTTCCTACGTTCCATCGATATTTCTCATCAAATAAAAAAGAAACTTATCCAACTTTTTTCTGATTATTAGTTTTGTTTTCCGTCGCACACTCACGAAAAAACCATGTCCGATATCGGTCACCCGACCTTGCGATATCCGAAATTATATAGTGGCGGCCCGTAACCTTAGTCGCCGGCGGGAAGGCCGGAAGGGAAAGATGACGATGAAGAAGAAGGATCTCGAGATGGGCCTGCAGAAGGTCAGGAACTTCGAAGACCCGGATCCCTTCCTAGAGCAGTACATGACCCCCGCCACCATAGCGGCGGACATCCTCTTCGATGCCTATTCTAAAGGGGACATCAATGACCTGAAGGTCGTTGACCTCGGATGCGGAACGGGGATGTTCTCCATCGGCGCATGGATGCTAGGAGCAGCGCAGGTCGACGGATACGACATATCCGAATCGGCATTAAGGATAGCCGAGACCAACAAGGAAGAGTTGAACGCGGACGTTTCCTTCCATAATAATGATATCATTAATGTAAAGGAAGGGGCGGACACCATATTCATGAACCCTCCCTTCGGATGTCAGAACAGGAATGCGGACAGACCCTTCCTGGACAGGGCGATGGAGCTGTCGGAATGCGTCTACTCGATCCATATGGCCAATACCTTGGACTTCATCACGGAATACGTGGAGAAGAAGGGACACAGGGTGGAATTCTCTAAAATTTATAAGTACGACATCCATAATACATTTTCATTCCATACAAAGACGAAGAAGACGGTTGACGTCGCGGTCGTCAACATAAGGTGATTTCATATGACAGAGTCCAAATTCGTGTTCCCCGGAGAGGAAGTGGCCTCCGAAGAAGAGTATCTGGCCGCAGAGGGGACTTTCGCAGAGAACGGCATCGTGTATGCCTC
Source organism: uncultured Methanomicrobiales archaeon (assembly GCA_937892275.1). GTDB lineage: Archaea > Thermoplasmatota > Thermoplasmata > Methanomassiliicoccales > Methanomethylophilaceae > Methanoprimaticola. The sequence goes on from CALAVG010000265.1 coordinate 4,693, forward strand.
GCAGGTAGGAGAACTCGTACTCGACGACACAGACTGTGTCGCAAGGGTCGTCTCCCCCAACCCCCCGAACGTTCTGGCTGTCGGGGATATCGTCTACGGAGTGGTCGGTGACATCAGGAACACCATGGCCACAGCGGACGTTTACGTCAAGGAAGGGGTCGACAGGAGGCTCGGAGGCGACACATACGCCACGATCCACGTGTCCAAGATCTCCCAGGGCTACACCGACGACGTCTCCAAGGAGCTCAGGAAGGGAGACTTCATCAGGGCCAAGGTCACAGCGATCAAACCCGCTCTCCAGCTCACCACCAAGGACGATCACCTCGGAGTCATCAGGGCACAGTGCAGCAAATGCAAGACCGAGATGATCAGGAGCAAGAAGGGCGACGGACTCTACTGTCCCGAGTGCAAATACGCCATGCCCAGGAAGCTTGCCAACGATTACGGCGACGTGGAACTCTGATGAAACTAGTCGCATTGATGTCCAACGGGATTGATTCTCCCGTGGCCTCATACATAATGAGCAGGATGGGTGCAGATGTCATCCTGCTGCACATGGACAACCGTCCGTTCACAGACGACCGGTCCATAGCTGTCGTTGAAGAGCTGGCGGACCGTCTCAGACAAATCACCGGCAAGGAATTCCCACTTTATTTCGCACAGCACGGACCCAATCAGGAACTGATCAAGGAGAAGTGCGACTATCATTATCAATGCGTGATGTGCAAACGCACCATGCAGAGGACCGCAAGGGAACTGGCCAAGAAACTCGGAGCTTCAGGGATAATCATGGGCGACTCGCTCGGACAGGTCGCATCCCAGACCCTGAAGAACATCAGATCCGAGAATCAGGGATTGAACTTCCCCGTAGTCAGACCCCTCATAGGCATGGACAAGACGGAGATCATCGAGATCGCCAAGGAGATAGGCACCTTCGATATCTCGATAAAACAGACCGCAGGATGCCTCATAGTCCCTGTGAGACCCATAACAGAGGCCAACGCCGAGAAGGTCCTGAACATGAGCGAGAGCATCGATCTCGATACACTCGCTAGGAATTGTGCGGACAGTGCGGTACTTCACCACTGAGAACCCTTGTACCTTGTCGGGAAAGCCGGACAGGAATCTATCTCATCGTCATCGTAGACCATGTCTATGGTGACCCTGGAGATGTAACGCGCAACGTATCTGGAGATGTACAGGGTGTGCCCCCCGACCTCGATCTGCACATCGGTATCCTTAGGGCCCTTCACGGAAGTGGGTACGAGTGCAGGGCCAAGACATGCGGTACAAACACGGTAATCGCATCCTGCTTCGCTGATAAGCTTCTCTACTTCGGGGTCTACGGTTATCTCCATGATTCGGGCTACAATTACTTTAGTAGATAAGACTTCGTCTCCGGGACCGCTCATCCCGCCCTCTTGAGATACCTCTTTAGCAGGTACGGGTAGACCACGATGATGAACACCGCAGCCACCGTGGTGTAGATGCACACGCCGAGCTTGAGGTTCATCAGGGATATGCCCTCCATCAGTGCGAACCCGCCGATCAGTCCGGGGACCGACAGAAGGAGGCGTTCCTTCAGGGGCCTCGACACAGGGGCCTCGTACATGACGAACCTCTCCTCTATCAGCAGACAGACGGGGATGGCGATGGACAGGCATGTCATCTTGTTGGACAGGAACTTCCCCGACACGAGGTCGGTCGCGACGGCGACCGCGACGGCGACCGCAATATAGCCCAGCAGGGCATACGTGCGGTTCCTCTCGCTGTCATGGGACCATTCCAGCACCCTGTAGTTCACGTAGCATACCGCCAGCACGACGATCAGCGCCACGATTAGGTCCAGGGGCGTGTGCACCCCGAGGAACATCCTCGAGAAGGGCATGATGATGGCGATTGACAGGAACAGCACCTTGAGTGCCCTGTTCTTGAACAGCCAGGCGGCGGTGCCGTATCCGGCCAGTGCGGATGTCGTATGGCCGCTGGGCAGCGAATAGCCACCGGCAACGCTCTTGGAAGCAGGATTCGGCTGGATGTCCGGATCCAGGATCCAGGGCCTCGGCTGCTTTATGGTGTACTTGAGCATGTACCCAATCAGGTTCGAGAACGTGAAGTTGAACAGGAGGAACTCCCCCTCCCTCTTCCCGAAGGCCCACAGGAACAACGCACCGAGCAGTATCGGTATCATGTACTGGAACTCGCCTCTGGCGATGAGGTCGAAGAAGTCGGTGACCGCTTGAGGCATCGAGAGCCTCAGGTCCTGGAGTATCAGCAAGAACTCGATTCCTGTCCACATCGGTATCCCGCACTGTCACCAAGGATAAAAAGCCATCTTGTCCGTTCCGAACCGCTGGGGAAAAACCTACGGTCAGAGCCCGTACTTCGAGTAGCGGAAGAACTCCCTCTCCTTCGAAGGGATATCCTGACAGAGTTCCGCATCGATATCCTTGAGACTGGCAATCCTACGGTCCATGATGATAGCGACTCCTCTGTCCGTCTCGGACCTGATCAGCCTCCCGATCGACTGCCTCATCTTCCTCACCGTAGGGATCGTAGATGTGTACAGCATGCCGTTGCCGAACCTGATATCGTAATACCGGCGCATCGCCCTCAGCTTGGCCGTCGGCTTGGGGAACGGGATACCGATTATTATCGCCATCTCCAGGGACTTGTCCGGGAAGTCCAACCCCTCGCTGATCCTCCCGCCGGTGACACAGAAGAGCACCCCTCCGTCGGATGTCTTGAAGTTCTCGAACACCGACATCAGTTCCGGCTGGGACATTCCGCGCTGCTCGAAGACCACATCCCTGTTGAGGTATCTCACGAGACCGTCGTCGATCATCTTGTCCATGAAACCGTAGGACGGGAAGAAGATCGCTGTGTTCACACGCACGGCGTTCACGCAGTCCACGACCATCTGCATAAGCGTATCGTAGTTCTGCGGGAGCTCCCTCTCCTCATACTTCATCGTCACCTTGTCCGTGTATAGCGTGAGGAGATTCTCCTTGGGGAATATCCCGTTGAGACACAGCTTACTGACCCTATCCAATCCCAATTCTGTCTCATAAGCGTCCAATGGCTGAAGGGTACCTGACATGTGTATGGATGAGAAACAGTCTATCAGGGGTCCGGCAGCGCCCGACGGGTCCATGCAGTATGCCTGGAACATCGGATTGTCCTTCTCCTTGATTATCAGCCTGACATAGTTGTCCTCGTCACCGTCGATCCAGGCGCGGATGAATCTCGACATGGAATGAATGTACGAACGGGGGAGCTTCTTGCGCTCCTTCTTCTTCTCCATGATGCCGTCGCCTATCTCCTCCATGGATTTGCACATGCGGGATATTGTAACGGAACTCACACCCAAACGGCTCATGAGCTCATCCTCCAGAAAATATGGCGGGAGCATCCCATCCTCATCGATCAGATACTCCTTCTCGGCATGTGCCAGTATCTCCTTCAATACCGCTACAAGATCAGTGACCGTGATGCTTTCTTGAAGTTCGAAGTCGCCGTGCTCCTTGGCCTCCTTGGCCGCCAGATCCATGGCGTATTCGCTGTACTCGAATGTCTGAACATCACGGAGATAATCGGGAAGGTTGTGGGCCTCGTCCACGATAAGGATGGTCCTAGAAAGGGGTACACCCATCCATTCTACGAAACGGTCGAGGACTATCGGCATGAATACGAAGGGATACGGGACCGCTATGACATCCGCATAGGGAAGGATGAGTTTCATCAGCTCGTACGGACATACTCCGGCATCCTCGCACATCCTTGCGAAATCCTCCGGATCAGGATGCTGCTGGCGGATGACCTCCACCCAGCCCTCCACATCCACTTCCTCGATGCCACTGTAGAACTTGCAATGGCAGACACCGTTGGACTTGCGCTTGTATACGGAGCACAGCTTCGAGATCTCCTCGGCGTTGCCCGAAGCCAGATCGGGATCGTCCCTCATGAGGGGACATGATGCCGCCGAACGGCCTTGGACGGCTACGCACAGAATACCGTTGCCGATGGCCTCGGATTCCCTGATGACCTGCTTCTGCTGGGACTTCGTCCTGGTCAGGTAGATGACCTTCATCTCGTGGTCCTTGGCATAGCTCAAGGCACCGCATAGGGATGAGATCGTCTTTCCGGTACCTGTCCCGGCCTCTATCACCGCGCATCTGCGGTCGCGGACCGTGCGGTCTATGAAACCGACCAGTTCCTTCTGTCCGGGACGGTACTCGTAAGGGAAGTAATCCATCTTCACTCGGCGTCGTCGCCACCCCTCTGCCAGACATCGTCCGGGAGGTCGGCGTATACGAACTCGCCGTCGTCCGCTTCGGCCTTTCTCATCCTCGAGTTGACCATCAGATCGGCGATCTTATCCCTCTTGAACAGCCAGTAGTGGATCCTCCACTCCCTTCCGTCGTAGAGCGTTGTCTCCTCCCTCTCTGTGGTGAGGATGCCTCCGTCCTCCAGCATATAGAACGCATCGCGGTCCTCGGGCTCCAGGATGTTGTCGATGATCCTGTCGGAGTATCCGAAGAAGTTCAGCACGTGGTGGGCGAGCTCGTATGCCTGCTCCTCCACCATCGCGTGCGAATCGTCGATGCTATTCTTGATGGCGAGTGTGAGGTCGTCGACGGTTACGATTGTCATTGTATCACTGCTCTGTCTTGATGTACGAGATCTCTTCGACCTCTACCTTGTCGCCGACCTTCTTGATGACATCCGCGGGGACGTCCTGGTCGACGGTGAGGAACATCGTGGCCTTTCCGTTGGACCTTCCGACCGCCATGTGGGCGATGTTGATTCCGGCCTCTCCGATGGCGTTACCGACGGTTCCGATGACTCCGGGTGTGTCCTTGTACCTGAGGATGATCATCCTGTCGGCGATGGAGATGTCCGTGACGAACTCGTCCATTCCGATGAGCTTGGGTGTTCCTCCGATGACGGTTCCCCTGAGCGAGTGGGTGGCACCGTTGTATGTGAACTTCATCTCGATAATGCTGCTGTAGTCCCTGGAATCGTCCTTGCTGGTCTCGACGACTTCCACTCCCTTGGACTTTGCCACGGGGAGTGCGTTGATGATGTTGGCTGTACCGATGACGCCCTCAAGATATCCAATGACAGCGTTGACCGTCAGCATCTTGTTCTGCTTCTTGGCGAGGTTTCCGCAGTAGGAGATCTCCAGCTTGTTGAGCGGGTTGTTGCCGACGATCTGCTGTATGATGCATCCCATGTCCTTTGCGAGTGGCACGTAGGGCTCGGTGTCCTTGTCCACGGAACCGCGGGGTGCGTTGACCGCATTGGACACGATCCCGTCCCTGAGGTACATGACCGCATGCTCGGCTACCTCGATTGCGACCCTCTTCTGGGCTTCCACAGTGGATGCTCCGAGGTGAGGGGTTGTTACAAGGTTGTCCAACTCGAGTAGCTTCTTCTCGTCGTCCGTGAGGGGCTCGTTGCACCATACATCGAACGCTGCGCCTGCGATGATCTTCTCCTTCAGTGCAGTGTAGAGGTCGTCCTCGTTGACGATTCCTCCGCGTGCCACGTTGGCGATCCTCGCGTTGGGCTTCATCATCTTGAACTGAGGCAGTGAGATCATGTTCCTCGTCTCGGGGAGAAGAGGGGTGTGGATGGTCATGAAATCGGCAGTGGTGATGACCTCCTCCAATGTTGTGAGCCTGACCCCCAGTGAATCCGCTACCTCCTTAGGCAGGAAAGGATCGTATCCGATCATGGTCATGTTGAAGGCCTTCATGCGCTTCGCGACCTCTCCTCCGACACGTCCGACCCCGATGATTCCCAGTACCTTTCCGTTGAGTTCGACTCCGGTGAACTTAGATCTCTTCCACTCGCCCTTGTGCATGGACTCGTGGGCAAAGGGGATGTTCCTTGCGACGGCCAGGAGCATGGCGCATGAGTGCTCTGCCGCGGACAGGATGTTCGCGGAGGGGGTGTTCATGACAAGGATTCCCTTGTCCGTTGCGTAGGGGATGTCTACGTTGTCCACACCGACCCCTGCGCGTCCGATGACCCTCAGTTTCTTTCCGGCATCAATGACCTTCTTGGTCACCTTGGTACCGGACCTGATGATCAATGCATCGTAATCACCGATCTTAGCACACAGCTCATCCTCTGTCAGTCCGGAAACCTCGTCGACGGGGAATCCCGACTTCTTCAGTATGTCGAGTCCCTCTGCATCCAGGGGATCCGATACCAGAATCTTCGTCGTCATTTTCATTCCTCCAATATCTCGTCCATGGCGGACAGGAGCTCCTTCACCATCGCAGGTGTCGTGTCTCCCATGTGTCCGATCCTGAACGTTGCCTCTTT
>CALAVG010000266.1 GCA_937892275.1 uncultured Methanomicrobiales archaeon
GTCCCATACTGCCGTGAACGTCTCGGAGGCATAGACATTGAACTTGCTTCCGGGAGCGAGCGAGTATCCGGACGGGGATTCCCATATGAGGAGCTCGTATCCGGTCTTGACGTACATGTCCCCTTCATCGGTACTGACCATGTTGAGGAGATCCGCCGCGGTGGGGAGGGTGATGTAAGACCCTTCGAAAGTCGGGATCAGCGTGGTGGTGGTGCCGCTGATGCAAGTGATGTCGAATATGGTGGCCGACAGGACCACATGGATGCTCGCATCCTCGGGGGCGTTGTTGATAGTGTAGATGTGGTTCTCATCCAGGGCGGATGCGATGAGGTATGTGGTGGATCCCAAACTGACGGAGATGGACTGAATCCTCGCAGGGGTGTCGCCCGAGATCGTGGTGTAATCGGTGACCATGAAGTAGACGGGATCGTTGCGGTTGACGTATGCGTAGGTGTACGCTCCGCCGCTGTCGGAGCCCCTGCCCTGGAGGGGGAGGTACTTGCCCTCTCCGTCCACGGGTATGGTGACACCGTATTGGCCGGGGATCAGAGGTATCTCCGTACCGTTCTCGTAGACCAGCTTGATCTTCGAGTCGGTGGCGCCGGCACCGCCCTTGACGGTGGGGTCGTAGGCCTTAATCAACATGAGCGGCCTGTAGTGGACCTCTATATCGATGTCACCGCTTATGTCGGATATCTCGAGGGAGAATGTGCCGTCTCCGTTGTTGATGGGGTAGACGCTATCGCCGTTCAAGGTTACGAGAAGAAGATTGAACGGGTTGCTGGATCCGTAATCGGTGTGGAATATGTACGTCTTACCCGACTTGTAGAATGCACGCTGCGCGCCGTCCGTGTATCCGTTGGTCCACTGGATCCCCTCGGGGTTGTTATCGTCCGTCGTTACCATCTCGTAGTTGAACCTGAAGGAATCGTCCTCGTTGTTGTGGACGGAGATGGTGATGTCGTAGGATACGGGTTCGATTGTGAAGGAAACGTAGTTGTTTTAGGTCGATTGGCCGGTGACGAGCGTCATGTATAGGTTCACGATGGTCGTGTCTCCCGTAGATATGGATTCCCCGGTACCCAGCGGGTGGTCTATCCAATTAGTTCCGTCGGTCGAGGTCTCGATGCCGACGAGGCTGTATCCGTCGGAGATCGTCAATTCGAACGGGAACAGGATCCTCGTCTGTCCGCTGGTCCCGGCTATCGAGGTATCGTCCATGGGGGTTATGGTCGCAAATACCTCGGAACCGGATACCGCGGTCTCGTTGAGGTAAACC
>CALAVG010000267.1 GCA_937892275.1 uncultured Methanomicrobiales archaeon
CAGTGGGTGCATTGGCCTTCTCGTCGAGTTTGGCGACGACTCCCTTCAGATAGGTGTCCACCGAGAACAGATCCTTGAGCCCGGTCTTCACCGCGCCCTTCTTCCCATCGTTGAAGATTGTTACTTTGAGAGTACCATCCCTGTCGGCCGTTATGCTGGCCACCATCTTGTACCTGTCCTTGCGGAACTCCCAATGACCGTCCTTGACATATCTGATTCCGCTGTCCTGCGGTATGGGTTGTTTGTTGATGTTCTTCGGTTTTGGCCTTATCAATTCGGGTACTTTCTCTTTCAGATAAGCGTCAACTTCGAAAAGGTCCTTGCATGTGTTCTTCTCGGAGACCTTCACATCGTTCTGGTAGAGCTTCACATGGATCTTCTCGTCCTTCCCCAGATAGATCTGTGCATAGATTCCGCCTCTGGTGTATGACCACTGACCGCTTCCGCCTATGATGTTGCTTCCTGCCGGGATCGGATAGATCTTCCTCTTCTTAGCATCAGTCTTTGGAGCTTCCTTCTTCACGGTCAATCCGTCTAAGAATGCTATCGCTTCATCGATGGAGGCGAATCCTTTCTTCGTCGTATCGTAATTGAATATGGATCCTGTGGTGCTGGCGAAGACGTTGAACATCTTCCCTTCGATCTCTATCTGGCCACTGATTCCTGTATTCTGATTGTTATAGCGATACGTGTTTGACAACGTGCCATGCTCCAGTCTGTCAGCATATTTGGGCTGGATTGGGTTTGATTTGACAAAATCATCCTTCTTTTTCTTGCCCTGGACCTCTTTCTTGCTGTGGGCCTGTATCTTCGAAACAATCTCCTCAGACACACTGACCAGCGTTCCTTTTGTGGATATTGCCTTCTTTGTATAGGGGTCAGTGTAGTTGAACTGGTCCGTCTTGGGATCGTAGCGGATGTTGACAGTAACATGTTCGTCGTGATAGACCCATTCGTTGTTGGCCATCGTCGGTTTGATGTTCTTGGCCTTGATATGGTTGAATTTGTCCTGGGCTTGCCTTTGCTGCTTGGAGTAATCGATGAGGAACCGGTTGACGTCATCCAAGTCTTTGAACGGTGCTCCGCTGTAGTTCATGTCGCGCTCGGACTTCATGCCGTATGTGAGGCTGACGAATTTCTTGTGGACGAAATACACAGCGGCCTTGACGCCTGTGATCGGATTGTCGTATGTCCATTTGGTCCCGCAATCTGGCCCGTCCATG
>CALAVG010000268.1 GCA_937892275.1 uncultured Methanomicrobiales archaeon
TTTCCCGCCTGTTTCGGTGGAATCCCACAGCTGCTCCGACAGGCAGGCCTGCTCCATCCTGGAATTGAGACGGCTCTGCATGAAGGTATCGGAACTCTCCTCTTGGATCTCCTCCAATCTCGATCTCTCGGCCTCTGTCAGAACAGCCTCGAGCCCGTCGTTGTCCCCGAATCCGAAATTGACCCACATGTTTTCCAGTTCCAGTGTATCGGCCGACACGGTGTTCCCTTCCCAATCGATCATGGGCACATCGGGATGGTTGGAGAGGATGTCGCGGAGCAGCCTGTCGTACTTGACTCTGTTGTTCCTCTCCTTCTCCGTCGCATCCTGAAGGGACATCCTGGCCAGCTTTAGCCTCGAACCGTTGTCCGAGTAGCCTGAAAGGCGCTGCTTCTCCATCGCCATGAGCCTTTCGAACTCCCTCTGCACCTCCGGATTGCTCACGGAACCGTCAGTCTCGAACTTCTTCAGGTAACGGGACAGGGTCTGGCGAGATATCTTGAACTTGATAGCCAGTTTCTCCTGCGTCATGTCCTGCGCCCGAATGGCCTGTCTGATGGGATACTTGATCTCTGTCACGGATGATGATAAACGATTAAGGTATATTACGACATTGTAACATTGTAATTTACATAATGTCACATTTTTACATTAATGTCTCATCAATACTCCGGAGATAGATGCATGGATGCCGATCCTGATGCTTATTCTCACCTCTTATATCGTAGAGACCGTATCTTCCATCGGTAGCATGATCGAGAAACGTGAGGACGGCCTGCTTAAGCTCACAATCGGACCGGAGCCCAACGGGGAGAACGGATGGTTCATAGACGATGAGGGAAGGGTCGTCAGGGCCGAATTCTGCGAGGATTGGTATATGTCCGTATATGACAGCGCCGTTTCAGTTCTTGACGATAACGGGATATCCTTCGATGAGGTGGAATACGCCACTCTGAGATATGAAAGTGAAACGTACTCGCCCGAGCAGTTCAGAAGGTTCTCCAATACATGACCTGGAATGACGGGTACATCGGGGATCTGAATCTGGTGGGCAAGGATTTCTGCACGTTCGTAGTCACAGGACAGGGCATGTGGCGGTACGAGATAATGTTCCGTGACGAAACGAATAACGATCCCAACTTATGGTGGATGCCGAAGGAGTATGATCCGCCAGAGAAAGGACCTCTGAAGGAAAGATGGGGCCTATGGGACAGCGATACCGAAAAGAAGCACAGCTGGGCGGACTCGAACGAAGTGAGAGACTATACATTCGACGAGATAGCGGACAATGCCTTGGCGGCCATGAGGAACATGGCCGATGACTCAAAGCAGATTCCCGAGAACCTGTATCTCATGTCCGTTCCCCAATGCAGGGAACCCTTCATAGTGGTTGGAAGATACAAAACATGGTGCAGCGACTACCTTCAACCGTGCTTCGGGACGAGAATCCATGTGCTCTCGATGTCGGATGCGCTGTACTTCGACCCTCTGGACCTTACCGAGATATTCTCGAAGGATGGCCTCGATTGACCTTCTTCCTGGGGTTGGGTTTGATCTCAGGGGACCATTCCCCGCTCTCATACATCTCGGCCAGAGCCACACGTGCGCTGACAGTCCTGCTCCTCAGATACCATTTGGCGGCGTTCTCCGGATCGACCTTCACACCTTCGCCGTTCCTGAAGCGGTCTCCCACATCGCACATCGCTATACGGCCCCCGGCTTCCGCTTCCTTCATCTCCTCCAGCACAGCGTTGGCTATCGAGCCCATGTACTCGTTACGGGTCGAGTACAGATCCCTAAGGACAAGATTGGCACGGACTTCCCCCTCCTTTTTAGCCTTAAGCGCCCACTTCTCGCTCGTATAGTAATCCTTGGGCGCGTGACTGCCCTGATAATAGCACTTGGCAAGCAGATACATGCTCTCTGCATCACCCTGTTCGGCTGGTATCTCCAGCCATTCCTTGAATCTGAAAGCAGGGCCGCTATCCCAATCACGCCAATCATCCGTGAGGACAAGCTCCTCTACAGCTTCCCTGTTACCGGCATCGGCAGCCTGACATAGATATTCGGTCGAATACCTCATCCTATCCGGACACTCGTGGCATTCGATCTATATCATGCCCAGATAGAACATGGCATCAACATCCCCTTTCTCCGCTCTGGCTTTCATCTCCGGGATCAAACGGGCGGTGGAAATACCTGTCCGGCCTACCCGGGCAGGAATAGTGGAACCCGACGTAATGCAGTCCGTCAACAACCTCTTCCTCGACTGAATACACAGGCATGATATCGGATCGCAATCTGCTGTAGGGCATATAAAACCCCTATTTCCTTGGGAACTGCCGATTGTCGATTTCATTCCTATTACCGTTCGGCCGAAACGGCCGGGCCTTTCATTCTGTTCACAGAATTCGGATCCTGTTATGACCGTGTCCATGGGATCGTTTGTATCTCGGCAGACCTTTCATAAACTGTAAACCTGAGATCCTTTCCCGGAGGGAGTAAGGGGTTTAGGGGCCGGTCTTGATGAAGCGCATAAACATTGAACGGCCTGAATGTCTCAAGCACCGGGTCCACGAGTTGGCCACGACGGCCCTGGTCGTCCTCTAATTCTCTGATGAAAAGGTCGGGCATATCCTCCGACAGCACTTATCCGGAATTCCCCATGCCGTTCCTCCTCACATACTCGTAGATAGCCTTCCTCACAATCTGCGCGATAGGTCTGTCCTCCAATGCCGCTCTATCCTTCAACGCTTTCTCCAGCACATCCGTCATGTAGTATGTCACCAATACCGATTCTACCCTCTTTCCTCAAGAACCTAATAGTTCAGGGTCCCGTCCAGGACCGACGATACGAAACTCTCGGGGTTTGGACCATCCCGGTTATGTGGATCATAGCCGCGTCTTCCGTCATGCATGACAGTATGGCCTCGCCATCCTTTTCCAGCATTCCGGTGTAGAGCTTCTCATAAAGGACCTTCAACTGCACCTCTTCACCCATGCATTCACTCCTTGCTTGGAGGGAACCTCTCCCCGTCCAGGGTCTTGATGGGTCTGGCCGGAGACCCTACGACCACCTCGTAGTCAGCGACATCGTGAGTGACCACTGAGGCCGCACCTACCACTGCGTATCTTCCTATGGTGACACCGGGCAATATGGTCGCATTGGCGCCGATCCAGGCACCCTCTTTGATGGTCACAGGCTTGCACAGCAGGAGATTCCTATTGTAGAGATCGTGATTGTTGGATAGCACAGATACATTGACGGCCACCATCACATTGTCCTCTATGGTGATCCCTCCGCGACACATGCCCAGGAAGTTGCCACCGATGTACACGTTGTTGCCTATCCTCAGATTCTGGGAGGCTACCAGGTTGAATGGAGGGGTGAATCTCGTCCCCATTCCGATACGGTCCTCCATGAGCTCCTTGATGAGTGCGGAGTTCTCTTCCGTTAGAGGCATGGTGTTGTTGATCCTGTAGATCAGCTGTGTCTCGCGGACGGCCTCTTTTATCCCTTCTTCGGTGACCTCGTTCATATCGACAACGAATTCTTCCATAGTCTCACCTTCGGATGATCATCGTGAACGATCACTCGACGCATCCCTTGGCCCACTTGAAGACCTTTGCAGAGGAACCTGCGGCGGAACTTCCTTCGATAGCCAGACCGGAATCGACTGATGCTCCTTTGCATGCATTCCTGAGATCGCGTACAGAGGATCCGAGGCCGCTGCCCTCATGGGTCATTACGGGGAAGACCTTCTTTCCTGTCCAGTCGAGCCTCTCGATCTGTGAGAACACGGCCATGGGATAGGTACCCCACCAGCAAGGTCCGCAGATGAAGACGTTATCATACCCGTCGATACTGTCCAGGTATCTCTTCAATTCCGGCCTGGCCTTGTTCAACAGTTCGTCCTTGGCCTCTCTGGTGCACCCCATATAATCCTTGGAGTACTCCCTTACGGTCTCTATCTCGAAGAGATCCCCTCCGACAGCCTCGGAGATGAATTCCGCCACATACTCCGTGTTCCCTTTAGGGACGCTACGGATATCTCCGCCGAAGTAGTTCTCCCCTTTGCGCGAGTAATAGATGATCAAATTCTTTGACATGCTTTTCACTGAAACTTGAAAAACCAGATACTTATTAAGTATTTTTATATGAAAATTCTATTATTGATTTAATTTTTTAATTAAATATAATAATCATTCTATTGAATGCAGATTATCGATGACTCTGTAGGATTATGAAATATCGAATCCGAGAAGATGTGTGAAAGGATAAGAGCAGAGAGATGACCGGCCGAAGGCCGGTCTTGGTTGAAATGTTTACTTCTTCAGGAGTGTGATAAGATTGACGACACCGGCGACGACGAGCATTACTCCGAAGATGAGGAATGCGATGTCATCGCCCATGAAGATCAGGATACCAGCAAGTGCGATGAGGATACCAACGACGATTGTGAATGCGCTGGGGGACCCCTCTGCCTTGACTCCACCGTATGCGATGATTGCTCCGACAACGATGGAGACGACTCCGATGACTACTGTGGTGATGTCCGCCATGAGGTTAGGAACGAGAAGCAATATTACTCCCAATATGATCAGGATGATTCCCATTGCGTCTGCTTTCTTGACCATAATCATGGGGAGGATTCCCGAGATGATCAGACAGATACCTGCAACAATGAATCCCAGCTCGAGGGCCAGGTCCTTATCGATGATGAACAGTATACCGACGATCACCATGAGAATTGTGTTGATGATCATGGATGTCTTGTTCTGTACATAGTAAACTTCCATGTAGATTACCTCTGATACTGTAATTGATTAAACAACAATTTAAGTCTAACGTCAAACAAGTGCCAGAATAACATCTTCGAAAGAAGTTTTGAATGTATATGACTGATTCCTTGTGCCGAGGTAATCTCCTGCATCGCCGATCGCCATCAGCTCCACGCCTGAGATTATAGAGTCCGCCTTATCCTTCCCGTAATAGTTCTCGATGTTCGAAAAGAAAATCTCCGCCTCCTCCGAGGACTGGAAGAGAAGGTGTGTGACGTTGCCCCTCTTCAGCTGCATGAAGAGATGGAGCTGTGCGTTGCTGGCGGTCACCTTGTCATGCTTGCCGTCGGCATCATCGATGACGGTCACCCCGAATGCCTCTATCCCTTTGCCCTTTGCGAGTTCGGTCTGATCCTTCAGAAGGCTTCCAACTGTGGTGAATCCCAATACGGCCATGATATCAGAACCTGTATCCTTCATCATACTTTTTGAAATCTTCGTATTTGTACGGCGGTTTGACACCCAGACTCCAGAAGTAATACTCCGGGTGGAAGTATCTGCCACGATTCTGTGTAACGTCAGATATCTGTATGGCCTTCTTGGGGCACATGTTGATACAGCTCATGCACATGGAACACTGGAACTCATCCCACACGGGCTTCCTGTGATACACCTTGATGATCTCCTCGGGACATACGTGCTCGCAGATCCTGCATTCGATGCATTTGTCGTCTATGATGAACTGCTCCGTATTCCTGAAATCGAAGTACTGTTCCCTGGCCTCGTCGAAGGAATCGGATCCCACCATGGTGCGGAAATCCCCCTTATCCTTCTTGCCGATCGATTCGATTATACCGCCGATAGTGACGTCCGCAGCGTCGTTGATCCTCTTGGCCTCATCCTTGTCAGGGACATCTTCGTAGTAGACCGCGTTCTCGGGCATCAGCACATCGTAGAAGGCATCGACCTTCAGCCTCTTGCCGAGGATCTCCTGGAGCTGATCGCATGCCTTGCCGGATTCCCCTGCACAGGTAGACACCGCATACACATGTCCGGGCTTGACAATCTCCACGGTCTCAAGGAACTCCTCGACGACCGAGGGAAGTCCGTGATAGTAGACGGGGAACACGAATCCGACATCGTTCCCTTCAGCGTTGTAAAATTTGCGCTTGTACTTCACTGCGGCTGCCATCTCGACCATGTCCGATTTGAGGGCGGTCGCGATCATTTTCGCTGCGTGGTACGAATTACCTGTCCCGGAGAACACGAAGATCATGGTTAAGAGCATCAAATACTCTGATATAACCGATGTGCTCCCGTTCTGTCCAGAAGGGTGAGTGAAATATAGAGTTGGATGCATTTTCGTTCTGGATCCGCTGAAATAGATTAATTACTGCAAATGTCATTGCCCGGACATGACAATCGCGAACGAGACCGAGATCAGGATCAAGGACGACATCTTTTGGATAGGCGGGGACGACAGAACGGCAGGGCTATTCGAAGGATCCTTCCCAATACCGGAGGGCGTCTCATACAACTCGTACGTGATCACCGACGAGAAGACGTGTCTGCTGGACACGTGCGATGCTTCCATCCTGTCAAAGTTCTGGAAGAACTTCAGATATGTGATGGAAGGCCGCGAACTCGATTATCTCGTCATCAACCACATGGAACCGGACCACGGTGCGGCCATCATCCAGGTCCTCGATGCATATCCCAACGTGACCGTCGTGGGCAACAGCAAGACCTTCGACATGCTCGACAACTTCTACCAGATCAAGCCTGCCAACAGACTGGAGGTCAAGGAAGGCGATGAACTCTGCCTCGGTAAGCACACACTGAAGTTCTACTACGCGGTCATGGTCCACTGGCCGGAGGTCATGTTCACCTATGACATGAAGGACAGGATACTGTTCTCTGCGGATGCCTTCGGTACATTCAAGACTCTGTCCGGTGCCCTCTATGCGGATGAGGTGGATTTCGACAGAGACTATGTGAACGAGGCCAGGAGGTACTATGCCAACATCGTCGGAAAGTACGGTTCCAAGGTCCAGTCCATCTTCGGAAAACTGGAAGGTGTCCAGATTGATATGGTCTGTCCCCTCCACGGACCCATATGGAGAGGGGAACAGATTGGATACATCATGGAGAAGTATATCACCTGGAGCCTCTATGAGCCCGAGGAGAAGGGAGTGGTCATCGCTTACACGTCCATGTACGGCAACACTGCCGCCGTGGCGGACAAATTGGCACTCCTCCTCAAGATCAAAGGCGTGGAGAAGGTCAACGTGTACGATGTGACCAGGATGCACCCCTCGTATGTCGTGGGCGATGCCTTCAGGTTCAGCAACATCGTGCTTGCTGCACCCACATACAACAACAACCTCCATCCTACAATGTTAGCCGTTATCGAGGATATGGAGATCATGGCCGTCCAGAACAGGGGGTACTCTCTGATAGGCAACGGATCTTGGGCACCTCAGTCACCCAAGATCATGGAGGAGAGGATGTCGTCACTGAAGGGGATGACCAAGGTCGGCGAGACATTCGTCATCAAATCCTCAATGCGCCAGGAGCAGATGGCGGATCTCGAGAAGTTGGCAGACGACATCGTCAGCTCGATGAACTGATGTTAACCCCAATGGTCAACCATTAAGGTCGCAATCCACCGCCAAGTAATTATAACTCCGATTGGATTAGACAAGTATGGCCTTTACCATAAGACTCTGCCCATATTGCGGCGGAGCCATCTCCTCGGATGAGGCAGGTTACTATATCTGTTCTGAATGTGAGAAATGCACGTTCAGGTCCAGGTCAAATGCGAAAGCGTTCCTGCTCAACAAACCATACGAGAATGAATATCTCCAGATCATCAACCAGATCGAGCACAGCCCGGAGAAATCCGTAGCTGCGATGAATGACATCATCAACTACTCCGAGGAAGAACCCGAAGCCGACATGTACTTCGTGCGCGGCATGGCGTATGCGGCTATGGGGGAGGAAGGAAAGGCCCACTTGGATTGGAAGAAGGGCCTTGACCTCATCAAAGACCTTCGTTTCATCGATGCATATATCGTAGCTGTTTGCAAGCACATCGTCGACGTAACTTGCATGAAGGAGCGCGAATACATCACATTCAATCCCATCGAATACATCGATGCCATCTCGACAGAGTTCTGGGTAAAGGCAGAGGTACCGTGCAAAGGCATCTTCTACATCACGGTCTACAGGAACTTCAGGATGAAGCACCAGTCCGGTGAACTGGATGACGATCCTGAGATCTATCCCACGATCATACCGAAACTGCTGACCAAGATCCTTTCTTACGGACGCGATTTCCGTACGGTCAACAACATCATCGAAGAGGTCCTCGAGGACTTCCATTACGATCCCGACACATATGTGGAGGATGACAATCTGAAATTCCACATGTGCAGCCTTCTGAAGACAGAATACGAAACCCTGACGGAGAACTTCAGCGACGAGCACATAGCCCGTATCTTCAAGCATTGGAACGATGCCAACATGTTCGACCTGGAGTACTGGATGGATGAGCTCATGAAGTCTGTTAAGGACGACAACATCCTTCAGAAACTGCGTTCGTTGGGAGCCCCCAGAGAGGACTTCGACCTCAACAACGCCGTGGAGGATTACGCAAGGAAGTTCCTTCTGCTCTCCGACGACGGAAAGGATCTCTCAGAGGAATCCTGAGTGCTCAAGCAGGATCTTCGCTCCTATCAGGATCAATATCACTCCGCCGACGAACTTGGCCTTATTGCTGAACCTGTCGCCGACTATGCTCCCCATCTTGACTCCGACCACGGAGATCAGGAATGTTATCGCACCAATAATGGTGGCGTCCACCCATATGTTGGAACCGTCCATCGCCATCGATATCCCTGCGGCCAGAGCATCGATGCTCGTGGCGACAGCTAGGAGGAACATTATGCGGAAACCGATATTGTCGTCAACATCCTCCTCGTCACCAGACATGGACTCACGGATCATGTTGATACCAATCAGGGCCAACAATCCAAAAGCGACCCAATGATCCACATCCGCGATGTACTGATAGAATGATTCTCCCAGATAGTAGCCTATCAGGGGCATGATAATCTGGAAACTGCCGAACCAGATACCGACTATCGCCATCGCCTTCAGACCGGGCGTCCTCATGGCAAGTCCTTTGCAAATGGATACTGCGAATGCATCCATGGCTAGGCCTATCCCCAATAGGATGATGGATATCGAGTTCATAGGGCTAAGTGCATTATCCTTGCTAAAAACATATCGCGGCATCTATGTCATCACAAGGACATCCATTGTGTACACATCATGGTAGGAAAGTATTACCATAATAATCAATAAATGAGCAATCTGTTGAATACTCTGGACTGATTTATTCCCATTTTTTAAACGATATAACGCCAATGGACGATTATGTTATATATGTTAAAGCGATGTTGGATGTATAATCCAAGTGATATCATGCAGATGAGAACCCTCAGCGAGAAAAGGTGCGGTAGATGCGGCCACGAATGGACGAGCAGCATTGATATGCCTGCCAGATGCCCACACTGCGGAACCTATCACTGGTACGGGGAATCAACGTCGTATTCCTGTTTCGTCTGTGGTCACACATGGTTCTCACGTTCCACAAGGACCCCTATGAGATGCCCGAAGTGCAAGACACGTTCCTGGCAGAACGGTCCCCGCCGCTTCAATCCCAAAGGCATCGATACCGAGGACGACAATGTCCACACGATCATAGATATGTATCTTCATGGAAAGGGCTGTGTCGCCATTGCAATGTCCACAGGAATTGCCCTCTCGAGCGTGATCGATGTCGTGAAGATCGCAGTTAGTGACGGACGCCATCCCAGAATGTGAATCCTTTTGAAAATGGAAAATAAAGGCGGATTGCACCGCCCTGATGGTTTTCACTCCAATCTCTGGAGCATCTTGACGACGGTATCGACGACATCCCTGCCTTTCTCGATCCTGTCCATTGCCTGAAGCTCGGTCATGCCGGGACCGGTGATTCCGAAACCTACGGGTTTGCCGTAATCCAGTCCGAGGTCCATGATCTTCCTCGAAGCCTGCGCGATGACGACCTCGTCATGCTTGGTCTCGCCTGTGATGACCGCACCCAGTGTGATAACGGCATCGATGTTCTTGTCCTCGAGGAGTTTCTTTGTGGCCATGGGGATCTCGAAGCATCCGGGGACCTTAATCTCCTTTGTGATCTCGACTCCGAGGAATTCTGCTTCTGCCTTGGCCCTCTCCATCATGAGCATGGTGACCTCATAGTTGAACTCTGCCACTACCGCTCCGATCTTGTATTTCTTCATTTCATCACCTATATCTGACGGGACCTTTATCGGCGAATCCCTGCCTAAGTCCTGTTCCGGCCCTCTTCGTAAGGCTTTCCGGACGGAACAGTAGATCGTAAACATTGAGCGCGTGCTCCCTGGCCCTGCTGTCCGCAAGGAATGCCAGTTCCGCATCGTCCTTGGCCTCGTCCTCATGGACGAAGACCTCGATAATGTGTTTGTTCGTCATCAGCTGTGCCCTGATGAGTCCTGTCGAGGCCTCATGGGCGCACATCTTATCCTTCTGCATCGGCCCGGGCATACCCAGGGCCATGACTATGTCGCAATTCTGTTCCTCGATAAGCTTCTTGCAAGCTACAGGAAGATCCTTGACACCCGGGACGGTGTACCTTACAATCCTGAAACCCGTACCTGCATGCTGCAGTTCATCGATGGCGGAATGCCCCATGTCGTATCTTGCAAATGTCGTATCCGCGATACCTATAATCTTCATCTGGAACCCATCTCCCTGATCTTGGCTAATATGCGCCTTGTGGCGTTCAGGTCATCGGCAGATTCGGTCGCACGGACCACCTTCAGGCCCTTGAACCCTTTCGATTCGAGCTCGGACTCGAGCTTCTTCTCGTCGAAATGCTGGTCGTATCCGAGAACGATCATGTCTGGCCTAACCTTCGCTACGGTGTCCAGCATGTCCCCGTTACCGCCGATGATCACTTCGTCTACAGGTTTGAGTGCCTCGACTATCTTGGCCCTCATGACATCCGGGGTCACAGGTTCGTGCTTGTTCCTGCGAACGGTATCATCGTTTGCGATCACAACAATCAGATGGTCGCCGTAGGACTTGGCCTGCTTCAGGTAGTCGATGTGTCCTGGATGGATCAGATCGAACACGCCTGATGCCATTACTCTTACCATTTCATAGCTCCGGGTGGGTCTTCTTGAACTCTTTCCACTGAGCGATGACCTCATCCCCGTCGATGATCTTGATGCCCTGCTCAGCAGCGTACTCTGCGACGCTGGCCTTGGGCCTGGATCCGAAGTCGTCGCCCATCATCTCACAGATGGTTGCCGAAGGCATCACACCTGCCATGTACATCAGTGCGGTGCACAGCTCGGTGTGTCCGAAACGGGTCTCCAGGATCTTCTCGGAGGTGTTGAGTAAATGGATGTGACCGGGGGCCCTGAAGTTGGTACCCAGGTCCTTCTTGATCTCCTCCGCGGACTTGTCTGCGAAAATGATCTTGGCATACTCGCTGGCAGTCAGTGCACGGTCCTTGTCGGTGATACCCGTGTAGGTCTTCCTGTGGTTGATCGTCACTCCGAACGAGGACTTGGTCCTGTCATAGGGGATGTCTGTAGGGGCCATAGCCCTGAGAAGAGGGAACTTCTCGCAGTCATCCCAGTAAACATCGGACATGAAAGGCAGACCCAGTTCCATCGCCTTGGAATACGGTGTGGTGACACAGATGAGTCCGCCGGCCTCCTTCCTCATCTTCTGGATGATCTCGGGGGTCACGAACTGGGAGGCGACTGTGAGGTCACATTCCCTCTCCCTGTCATCGAAATCGTATACAAGAACTGGTTTTCCATTTCTAATGTCCTCAAGGACTTCATCGAATTTCATTTGAACACTGATGTTTGAATCCGAGGAGAATATAATATAAGGTAACTATCTACCAAACAATTGGTAGAAATATACCGATTAACCCGATTTCTTTAACCCGTGAAAAGAATCGATCTGCCAGATTATCAATGGGACTATCCTCTCTTCTTAGCAACGCGCAAAACAGTATTTATATACGAATTCTTACAGGAAAAACGATAACATGGCCAAAGAGGACGCCAAATTCATCAGAGAAAATGTCAAGGCCCATAACAAGTGGTTCGAGGAAAGCATCCCTATGATCGCATCGGAGAACCTCATGAGCCCCCTTGCCAAAGAGATGCTCATATCCGATTTCGCCGACAGGTACGCCGAGGGACTTCCCGGAAAGCGCTACTATCAGGGAAACATCTACGTTGACAAGGTCGAGCTCAAAGCCATCGAACTTGCGAAGAAGGTCTTCGACTGTGATTTCGCGGACCTCAGGCCCATCTCGGGAACCGTGGCCAACATGGCAGTCCTGATGGCCTTCGCCAAACCCGGTGACATCATCACCACCTGTGCCTTGGACCAGGGAGCACACATCTCCACATGCGAGTTCGGTGCGTTCGGACAGAGGGGAGTCAACTCGGTCAACTACCCCTGGAACGAGTCCGACATGAACCTGGACGTCGACGGAACCATCAAGGTCCTGAAGGCCGCCAAGCCCAAGGTCGCACAGTTCGGTCTCTCTGTATTCCTGTTCCCTCCGCCACTCAAGGAGCTGCAGGACACCTTCAACGAGATCGGATGTCTTGTCTGGGAGGACTGCGCACACGTCCTCGGTCTGATCGCAGGAAAGCAGTTCCAGGATCCCCTCAGGGAGGGAGTCAACATCGTCTCCGCATCCACCCACAAGACGTTCCCCGGACCCAACCACGGAATCCTCCTGGGACAGAACCTCACAGAGGAACAGGAAAAGATGCTCCAGCACGCAGCATTCCCCGGAGTCACATCCAGCCACCACCTCCACGCGATGGCGGCACTGGGAATCACCCTTGCCGAGATGGATGTCTTCGGAAAGGAATACGCAGCACAGGCATGCAAGAACTCACGCGCACTCGGAGAGGCCCTCTACGAGCTGGGAATCCCCGTACTGTGCCCCGACCTCGGATTCACCAGGTCCCACGCGATCGCTGTCGATGTCTCCCAGTTCGGAGGAGGAAAGCAGTGCGCACAGTTGCTCGAGGATGCCAACATCATCTGTAACAAGAACATGCTCCCCAGAGACACCAGCTCCGTCAACCCGTCCGGACTCAGGCTCGGATCGCAGGAGATGACCCGTCTCGGAATGAAGGAGAGCGAGATGAAGGAGGTCGCAGAGCTCATCGCAAGGGTCGTCAAGAAGAAGGAGGACCCTGCAAAGGTCAAAGAGGATGTCAAGGAGCTCAAGAAGAACTTCGCGACAATCCAGTACTGCTTCAACGCAGGCGAACCCGCATACGAGTACCACAATCTCGTAGATTTCTGAAAACAGTATAAGGGGGAGAGATCCCCCGTTTTTTGATAGTTTTAATAAATCAATTCAAGAAAGCAATCTTGCCTTTTCGAGGACCTTGTCCACGTGACCGTCGACCTTGACCTTCTTCCAGGCAGCTTCGACCTTACCGTCCTTTCCGACGATGAAGGTGGACCTGATGGTCCCTGTAGTCTCCTTCCCGTACATGATCTTCGTACCCCAGGCACCGGATGCCTCGAGCAGAACATGCTCCGGAGCGCTGAGAAGCTTTATCCTCAGTTCCTTGGAATCCACGAACTTCCTATGGGAAGCCACCGTATCCTTGCTGACTCCGATGACCTGGATTCCGAGTGCATTGAAATCGTCCAGCTTCTCGCTGAAATTGACGGCCTCCCTGGTGCATCCGGATGTGTTGTCCCTCGGATAGAAGTAAATGACATACCTCTTACCCTTCAGCTGCTTGCTGTCGAATTCATCGCCGTTCTCATCCTGGAGAACGAAATCCGGGAAAGTCTCTCCTGTCTCCATATCATCACCTCAGAACATCGTTCCCTTGCGGTCGTTGATGATGGGATCTAGATTCAATTCCATGAATGCTACAGGATGCGTTATCTCGTAGCCCGTGACGACATCGATGGCCATCTCGCCGAACATACCGATGGGCTGGCCTTTGTAGTAGACCTCAGCTCCGCGTCCGTCGATGAACGTCTTGATATCCGTGTTCCTGAGCTCGTACTCGCATCCCATCTCCCTGAGGACCGATTCCGTTATGGATTTGATCTCAGTGAAGGATACCTTTGATGCAGTGTACATGGCGCAGAGGCGGACCTGTATGAGGTTGTCCCTGACCACATTGCCGACCTCGAATATCCTCTGGGGGAGATCGCGGTGTTTGTTGTGCCTCAAGATGTTCATCAGACTTGGCATCAGATAGGACCTCAGACATGTGACATCCTCCGTGATGGGGTTAAGGACTCTAACGTTCTCCACATAGGGGAGCTTTGAGATCTCGAACTCGCCCTTATCGTTGATCAGGGTGAGGGTCATGACCTCCATGAATCCGAGTCCGACCATTATGTCCCTGACATCCTCCGAGAATGCATTGGCAGGCTCGAGACCGCCGAAGGTCTGCTTAAGTGAGTAATCTCCTCCGAAGTTCTCGAATCCGTATCCGATTCCGACATCCTCGAAGAGGTCCACCTTGTGCATGATGTCAAGCCTGTATGCGGGAGCCACGACGTTGACTGTGTCCCCCTGGGCATCCGCATCCATTCCCATCTTCTTCAGTGCCGCGACCATGTCTTCCGGGGTCAGCTTGGTTCCGAGGTACTTGTTGCACTCCTCCGCGGAGATGCTGTACCTGGAAGGTGTGAGGTCCGGTGACTGGAACGACTCCTTGCCCTCGTGCATGGTGACTGATTCGATCTTGCCTCCGCGCTCGGCCAGAGATGTGCAGACCAGGTCCAATGCACCCTTCACGGCCTTGCGGTCGAATCCGGTGACATCGATGAACAGGTTGTGGGTCTCGGTGGTGACGGTTGTCAGTGCACCGTTGATGATCGGAGGGAACGACAGGACCTGGTTGTCCCTGTCGAGGATGATCGGATACTGCTTGTATCCTTCCAGAAGATGTGCGTAATCGCGTCCCTTCTCGTGCTTAGTGAGGATCTCTTCCATGTCCATCTCCTCTGTCTTCGCAAGAGGGACGAATCTGATGGTGTGCGGGTCCGCTAGCCTGTATGTGAACGGACCGTTCACCTTGTCGAGATCATGGATACCGATCGCGAGCTTCTTCCTCTTCCTTCCGATGGTCGTGTGCAGCTTCTCCTGCATCTCCATGATGGACTTCAGCATGTTGTCGCTGATGTTGACGCCTCTGACTACACCGCAAAGGAAGTACGGCCTGACATCCTTGACCGAATCGTCGATGTACACATCGATATCGGATTTGGAAACATCGTATGTCTTGAGACCGGTCTCTATTCCAAGGAATGCTCTGAGACCCCTTGCCGTGCCTTCGACGCTGTAGAGATCAGGACGATCCGGGAAGAATTCGACGGACATGTCATCGTTTCCGGCCTCGGCGTGTTCGATATCGGCCCCGATCATGGGGATCCTCTCAACGAGGGTGTCCATGGGGATCTCCTGTCCGATGATGGAGCACAGGTCGCTGTACTTGAAGTTTATTACAGGCATGAGTTCTCGATAATACATCCCTGATTTATACTATCGCGCACGCCTACCCGCGCAATTCGCTTCAGATATCGATGTTGAGGACGAATTCCAGGGAATAATTGGGATACTTCTCCCGTACCTCGGCCTTTATCTGCTCGAAGATGGCATCACGATCCTTCGCATCGTAATCGATGATCATGTCGAGATTGATTACCTTCTTCGCCGGATCCAATCTGAAACCGTGGGCCTGGATGACCTCGGGATGCGAGAAAACGATGTCCAGGACAGTATCGCGGATGGCCTTGGCACGGGGGTTATTGTCTATTGTGTATATCCCCACTGCGGCGATAAGGACCATATGCTTCTCCGCCACCCTTCTGACGATCCTGCGCTGCATCATGTCCAGTTCCACTGCGGTCATGTACCCGGGGACCTCGACGTGAACGGAACCGACTATCCTGTTGGGGCCGTAGCTGTGCAGGATGAGGTCGTACGTTCCGTTGGCGTTCTCCTCCTCGCATATGGTCTTCTAGATCTCCTCCACCAGCTCGTTGTCGGCACGGCGTCCGAGGATGTCGTCCAATGCCTCGAATATAAGCCCGAGACCGGCCTTGGCGATGAAGATGGCGATCAGTATTCCGACATATGCCTCCAGACTTATTCCGAATGCTATGAAGATCAATGCTGATAGTAGGACAGAGGTGGACAGCAGAGAATCGTAGTACGCATCCTTACCCGAGGCCGCCAGGGCACTCGAGTTGACCTTCTTTCCGACCGATTGGAAATAGTTTCCCAGAGCGATCTTCATAAGGATGGCCACGAACATGATACCCAACGCCGCTGCCGTATAGGTCGCCTCATCGGGCTCGATTATCTTCTCGATGGAATCCTTCAAAGCTGTTATACCGGCATACACGATGATGGCTGCGATGATCATCGTGGTCAGATACTCTATCCTGCCGTACCCGAACGGATGGTTCTTGTCAGGTTCCTTGCCTGCCAGCTTCGTTCCTATGATGGTGACGACCGAGGACAGGGCATCCGTGAAGTTGTTGACCGCATCCAACGTGATCGCGATAGAGTTGGTCATCACTCCGAGCAGCGCCTTGACCGCCGCAAGAAGTAGGTTGGCGATTATCCCCACCAGGCTAGTCCTGACGACGACCTTCTCCCTGGCCTCCATGTCAATCTTATCAGGGAGTTCGTCAGCGGACTTTCCGCCCGTAAGGAGCCTTATAGGCATTATCGTCCCGTCGGCCAGACGGTTGACCGGTTCCAGATTCTCATCGACGAAATTGCGAACGGGTTCGATGGTCTCGTCCGCTATGCGGCGGACCTGCTCCGTCGTGCCGTCAGCGATACGCTTTACGGGCTCTATGGCCTCACCAGCCACCTTCCTGAATGATTTGATCGTGTCACCTACCAAGTGTCTTATGGGCCTGGCCCAGCTGTCCTGCAGCCTGTGCGGCCAATGTGGACAGCTCTCCGGCCAGTACTGTAGAGGCCACTACCTCCGAGAGCTTCTTCGCCTTTCCGGCTCCGCTGCACCCGATCATCTGAAGGGCTTCCTTTTGAAATGGGAGGGATGTTCCTCCTCCGACCGTGCCGACCTCGACCGTGGGCATGCGTACGCAGATGTACAGATCCCCGCCGACGTCCTCGCAGGTCGTGATAGCCATGCTGCCTCCGACGACCTGCGCCGGATCCTGGCCTGTTGCAATGTAAAGTGCCGCCACCATGTTCGCAGCGTGTGCGTTGGCACCCAATGTGCCCGCGATGCTGCTGCCTACCAGGTTCTTCCTGTAGTTCGTCTCCACTATGGCGGATGTGCTGGTATGCAGCTTCTCCTCGACTATGGCCGACGGGATCGTTGCCTCGGCGATGACGGTCTTGCCTCTTCCGAAAATCATGTTGATCGCTGCCGGTTTCTTGTCCGAGCACATGTTGCCTGATACGGATATCATCACTGCACCCGTCTCCTTCTCGACCAGCCTGCAGACAGCTTCCGAAGCAATGGTGGCCATGTTCATTCCCATGGCATCCGCAGTATCGAAGGAGAGCCTCATGTAAAGGCTCCTTCCGTCCGGGAAGAATTCCATGTCGACGAGTCTTCCGTGACTGGTCGTCTTGGAGACTTCCGCATCGATGATATCCATATTGGACTCTATCCAATCCATGACCTTCTTGGAATGCTCGATGCCTTTCACCCTGAAAACAGGTGCGCGAGTCATGGCATCGGCGAAGACAGCTGTCCTCACTCCTCCTGATGCATTGATTACAGACATCCCTCTTGAGATGGATGCCACCAGTGCACCTTCCGTCGTTGCCAGCGGTATGAGGAATTCGCCTTTGGCGTACTCACCTTCGATCTTGACCGGACCGGCATAACCTAACGGTATCTGAACGGTACCA
The DNA here is from genome assembly GCA_937892275.1 of uncultured Methanomicrobiales archaeon. Taxonomy (GTDB): domain Archaea; phylum Thermoplasmatota; class Thermoplasmata; order Methanomassiliicoccales; family Methanomethylophilaceae; genus Methanoprimaticola. Next base: position 17,804 of record CALAVG010000268.1, read on the forward strand.
ATCATGTTCTCGATGTTCTTCGAGGCCAGTTCGGGATCGAATCCGTAGTTCGATATCGCTTCGAGCTTCACTCCCGTGTACTCTTCTGCAGCGGAACGGCGTTCATCCGCATCCGCTTTCGTCTTTCCGCGGTTCTTGAGACCGTTGATACCAGTCATGATACCGGACCGTATGTCCTTTGATTAAATTAAATGTCCGATGGGGATATTGGCGATCATGATTTCGACGCCATCTCCCCTTTCTTCTTCTCCTTCCTCTTGCGAAGGATCGTGAATATCACCCAGACGATCGCTGTGGATATCAGGGGGATGATCGCACGCGTCACATCTCCGAGTATGTAGTAAGCGACTATCATACCCAGTATGCCGAATATGCCGAACCATCTGAATACGGCACCGCCACCCAGAAGGAGCATGAATCCTATCATGACCGCGAAGATCAGGATCTGTATCAGGGTCTGGGAGCTGATGAAGAGGAATCCACTGTCACTAACGGCAGCCGTGATGTACGGTGTGATGTAAGTGTCCGTGATGTACGGCACCACTATAACGAACAGCAGGGTCATTGCCACACCTGCCGAGAATTTGACTACTACTCCCATACGGTGCCGTAGAAACAACCGACATAAGACATTTTACCTAGTTGTGTCTACTCTGGTACGATGAGCTCAGACCCAGCGTATGATGCGTGCAGCAAAGCGAAGAGACAGTACGACAGCGGGAATATAGAGGGTGCCGTGAACACCCTCGAGGATTATCTCAAGACCGACCCTCACAACTGCAAGGTCAGACTGCAGCTCGCCCAGCACATCCTCTACGGACTCAAGGACGAGAAATACGGACTCATGCAGCTGGATGCGGTCATGGACATCGACCCCGATTATGTGGATGGCCTGAAGGCTCAGATATCGTACCTGGCCGAGAACAAGAAGAACAACAAAGAGACCAACGAGAAGTTCCAAAGACTCCTCGAGCTGGAACCCACCTCGGACATCTACAACACATATGCCAGGTTCCTTAGGAACCAGATGATCGACTTCCCCAAGGCGCAGGAATACTACGAGAAGGCAATCGCCATGAACCCCAACAAGTTCGAGTACCATCAGAACTACGCGGCGCTCCTCCTCAACGATATCAAAGATTATGAGAGGGCCAAGGAGGAGCTCGAGATCCTGATGGAACTCAAGCCCGGCGACTGGAAGATCAAGGACAACTACAACCGTCTTCTCAGGGAAAAGTTCGACAAGAACGGCAACGTCAAGAAGTCCAGATTCGCCTTCCTCAAGCGCTGAATCACAGTTTCTTGCCGCAGTGGATGCACTTCTTGACCTTGCGGTTGATGTATGCGCAGTGAGCGCACTGCGGAAGACCCTCTACCGACAGGGCGTTGATACCGTCGCCTCTCCATCCGGACCTGACGATAGCGGAATCGATCTTCTCCCTGTCCGTGCTGAGCTCGTTGTTGTACCTCAGCATATCCTCGTTGAACATCAGGATGGCGTCCTCCCTCTCGTGGGCGATGACATCCACCTTGTCATATATGTCCTGGATCTTGTCCAGTTTCTTCTGGGTCTTGACCCTGACCATCTCGACGGGCTGGGTCCTGAGGACACGGGACAGTTTCTTGATCTCGAGATCCATCGCGGAATGGAGCTGGTCGATCGTGTAATCTTCGAAAGGACTGTATCCCAGGAGCCAATAGATGTTGAACCTGCGGTCGATGTACAGTTCGTTACCGCCCTGCGGCATCTCGACCTGCTCCTTTTCCTCTTTCTTTCTCGAGAAGAATCCCATGTATGGTGCAACGCATCTCCCCACGTAAAAAGATATCATCGGCTCCGCCAGACATAAAACGTCAAATAGGGCCTAACCTTAATTGTCCGTATCGGCGGCATGTTCCGTCCTAGGGGTATCATCGATGGCCTACGAAAAGAAAGAGCGCAAGAGCGGTTCGGAGCACTTCGAGAAAAAGGATGCCGACAGGCCATACAGGAAGGGCAGTCAGGGCGACCGCAGACCCCGCAGGGAATTCTCCGACAGGAAGGGCGACCGTCCGAAGAGGGAAGGTTTCGAGAAGAAACACCCCGAAGCAAGGGAAGAGCCTCAGGAAACGAGGAAGCTCCTGCTCCCCCAGGATGCATCCAGACTCCTGTACAGAGGTATCGACTGCCTGGAGAACGGCAATCCGGACCTGGCCATGATCATGTTCCTCCACGGATCGGTCATGATGAGCGAGGGTTGCGAGAACAATGCCGACCGCATACTCAAGGAGACCAGAAGATCCAACTTCCAGGACCTAAGGGCCAGGATCGGACCCCAGTGCAGCGAGGACGCCCTCACAGAATATGATTATCTGTGCATCAGCAGGGACAAGGGATACGACCGCACTTACTTCGACAACGAGTACGGCAAGGGGAACACCCATGCCATCTACCGCAGGATATGCCTCGAGGAGATCGAAGCCGATGATCCTATCATCGATGATTTCGCATCCAGATACCCTGACGACGGCAAAAAGGTCATGAAGGGACTGGAGCTGCTAAAGAGGAAGAAGGATTCCGAAATAGCTTCCAGACATCTTGAGAGGATCGAGGAGGGCATCAGGCTCAAGCTGTCGGTATACGTGATGTTCACGCGTGCCATGAACGGCGATGCAAAGGCAGTGAAGGAACTGAAACAGAACTCCAAGACCGTACCCGAAGCGGCATTCTTCAGCGAATTCCTCTCCGCCAAGGCGGAAGGCAACCAGATCGAATGGCTGAAGGCCAAATACCCCCAGTACAAGGACATCATCATCTCGAGACAGGGCGAGTTCAAGATACAGGACGATCCGTTCGGTATGTTCCTCAAGGCCAAGAACCTGGAGATGAAGAAGGAGGAGTACATGTCCGTCATGATGAACGCCGCAAGGGCGGGTAGTTCCGAGGCGATGGATGAGCTCTCCAACAAGATGTTCAGGAATGATGTGAGGAAATGCCTTGCAGGCATTCACCTGAAGAACGGCGACCTCACCAACCTCATCATAGTCTACCAGGCAGGATTGGATGACACCTATTATCTGGACCAATACTGCGGCAGCGATCCCGAAAAGATCCTTGAGGTCGGAAGGGAACTGGGCAAGCAGAGCGTGGCCAAGGAAATCGATTGGCTCAAGGACCATTACGACAAGGGCCTGGAGTTCTGCAGACAGGCGCTCGTAGATAAGTCTCTTAATGATTTCTACCGCTCCAAAAAGATGATCTACGCCCTGCACGACGTAGGTGCCGACAGGGAGGCGGCGGAGTTATATTTCGAGATGGAGGGCGACCCGGAGGTACCTTCGGTCAAGTGGCTGAAGAAGGTCTGCGGATCCAACGAAGTGAAGGAATATGTACGCGACCATTACGAGCAGAAGGAAGACCTCGCCACGTTCGACTCCATATTCGAGGACGACGGGTACGAGAGACGCCCCAAGAGATTCTCTAGTGGCCCCCGCAAATCTTTCGGAAAACCGTCCGGGAAGAGACCTTTCAAAGACCGCAGGAGCCGCGACTGAATCTGACGAAAGGCGATAGCATTTATATACTGCTTATAAATGCCTAGGTACATGTGGGACCTTCACGTACAGAACATTGTAGCATCAACGCAACTTTCCGATGGATTCGATCTTACCAAAATCATGGAGGGTCTGACCGATTCAAAATATGACCCCCACACATTCCCGGGACTCGTTTATAGGGTAAAGGACCCTAAGACTTCCGTCCTTCTGTTCAGATCCGGAAAGGCTGTCTTCACCGGTTCCACCGACCTGAAGATGCTTGAGGCCTCGGTCAACAAAGTCCTTACGGATCTCAGAGCGATTGGTCAGGACGTCTACGAGAACCCTAAGACCGAGATCCAGAACATGGTCTCATCAGCAGATCTCGGAAACGAAGTCAACCTCAACACCACTGCGATTACACTCGGACTCGAGAAGGTCGAATATGAGCCCGAGCAGTTCCCCGGTCTCGTGTACAGGATCAATGACCCCAAGGTCGTCATCCTTCTCTTCGGATCCGGTAAGATTGTCATCGCCGGTGCAAAGAGGATCGAGGAGGCAGGAAGAGCCGTCGACAACCTTGCCGAAGAGCTCAGAAGTGCCGGACTCCTTCCGTGAACAGAAACCACAATCCAAGGGCTGCCAAGTGCAGCCATTTCATTTTTAACATGACTGTGTTTTGTATCCCCAAATCAGATCGTTGCCTCCTGTCTCGCTTCGATCACAAAGTCCCTGTGAATGTCGTAGAGAGTGTACCTGTATTCCATTGTCTGGACCATCTTCGGGAACGATCTGTTCCTGAGACGGTCCCCGTACAGTTTCTTGAATATGCTAAAGAACGCTTCGACCAGCCAGCGTTCGTTATATCCAGTCATCCTGTGGGCCAGTTCCTTTCCGAAGCGCTCGTCGAATGACCTGAGCGCTTCCCTGCGCTTCATCTCCCACGTGCTCTTGAAGTTTTCCTTGAGATTGGGGCAGAAGGCTATGCCCTTTTCGTCCATGAACGACCAGTTCGCCTTGGTGTCGTATGAACTGTCTGCAGCGACAAAGCTAACATTCACACCCACTAGAAGTGCCCCTGATATCAGGGGCACCATCATCCTGGCATCGGCCGGGCTCTCCAGAGTGATAGCGAATGCCGTGACCCTCTGATTCTTCAGATTGATCATCGTGTGCTGCTTTATGAAGTTGCGATCGTTGATCAGCCATATGTGTTCGAAATAGATTCCTGGACCGGAATAGCCTTCTCCGGATCCGTCAATGGCGCAGAAGGTCGGATCCCCTGTTACGGCAGACCTCATGACGCAGGTTTGCATACAATTGCTGAGCTCCTCGGCTTCATCGTCGATCATCTTCTGCTCATCCAATGCTGCCTGACTGTCAACAAAGATCTGCGGCCCCTCGTATTTCGGTTTCACCCCCGTGTGTATGATACGGATGGGGTCGAGGGCCTCCTCGACCCCCATGGAGCAAAGCATCACTGTAGCCTCGCTCATGATTCTGTAACCAAACCCATCCTTGCTATATTCGTCTTGGAGCCGATGAAGTGACGAATAATGCGGTATCGGCAGTTCCAACTTCTCTAGAATGATCTGAGATCTGGATATCGCACGACGATAGGATCTATCGTCGTCTTCCTTCAAGAGGGAGATGAACAGGATCAAGGAGGGCGGATAGCGGTACTTCGGACCCTATTTGCCTTCTGTGTTCAGAAGGCATAACTCCACCTATATCCTGATCGGCAGCAGCCAGCTGTGAAGGAGCCTGCCTTCTTCGAGGATTGCTTTGTCGATCCTCGTCCAAAAGCCCTTGCGCCTATCGTAACTTACGCCATAGGCGTCTTTCTGCTTGTTGCGTTTCGTCTGACCAGCAATGCTCTTTTTATCCTTACTCTGTCTTCCCTTCTTCGTCATGAAAATGACACCTCCGGGAGGAGTTTTGATAGCAAACCAAAGGGCTCCTCCCAACCTTCTATACCATGCTACTGGCTATGCGTGAATTCTATCAATTTCCGTATAACTTAACTATATATAAATTATAGTAAAAACTAAATATTAGAACGTACACAATTAAAATTACAGTACGAGAAGATCAGTGCTTGAAACAAAAGAAAGAATCAGTTCCTAGCCGGAACAATCGGGATACAAAACACAGTCATAACCAATGGGAAGATCTAAAAAGGGTCCTGGGCTGGTGAAACTGATCACATCATCTCATTCGTGGGCCCCCTCATTAAAGTGGATACTGACAGTAGCCTGAAAGGATGCTGACTGGTTATTGTGGTCACAGGGTTCGGGCAATATCGAAACGTATTGTGTCACAGTCGGTTGTTTTGTGTCCTGAGCGAGAGCATAAGTATAAGCATAAGCAAGAGCATAAGCATAAGCAAGAGCACATGTAAAGGAGGTCCTGAATGAGCATACCCGTTTCGATCGATAGCCTGATATCCGACCACAGGGTCGAAGACAACAGAGTGGAGTACAAGAGCGGATGGAATCCGCTCAAGGTCCTGCATTCCGTGTGTGCGTTCGCCAACGATATAGATAACCAGGGCGGAGGCTACATAGTGATCGGCGTTTCCGAGGACCCGGACGGTGTGGCAACGGTCCATGGATTGTCCGACGCTGAATGTAAGACTATCAGCAATGAACTGAACAAATACTGCAGTTACATCGAACCCCATTACTACCCGGTTCTGTCCTTCGAGACGTTCAGGGACTGCAGATTAGCTGTCATCATGGTGATAAGCCCGAACAACAGGCCCTTCAGGTGCCCAGTGTCCATAGGCGGGGAGGCGTCCAAGAAGGATACGAGGAAAGCATACTACATCCGCAGACTGGCCAATACCGTGGAAGCGGACGGGGACCAGCAGATGATGCTCTTCGAGATGTCCAGGGCGGTATCTTTCGACAATACGCTCAACATATCCGCTCAGGTGAACGATATCCGTGCGGACCTTGTAAGGGATTATCTCAACAGGGTCGGGAGCAGATTGGCCGATGAGGAGATGGATACGGAGGTCTACGAGAAGATGAGGATCGTTGGGGGATCCGGAGGCTTCCTGTCGCCCTATAACGTAGGCCTGATGATGTTCACAGACGATCCCGAGAGGTATTTCCCCTATGCGCGCATCGAGGTCGTAATCAAACCCGATCCGAGCGGGAACGGGATGACCGAATACACGTTCAGAGGGCCTCTGGACAAACAGCTGCGCGATGCGCTGGGTTTCATAAGGAACAATGTGATCTCGGAACGCGTGTTCAAAGTCGATTACCAGCCGGAGGCGCTGAGATACTACAACTATCCGTTCCCTGCGGTGGAGGAGATCCTGGTCAATGCCGTGTTCCACAAGGACTACATGATTGAGCAGCCGATCGAGGTATATGTCGAACGCAACGAGATGGTGATCCGCACATACCCCGGACCCGACATGAGCATCAAGGATGATGATATATCCAAGCTGAACATGACGTCCCAATTCTGCCGTAACAGGCGTCTCGGGGATTTCTTCAAGGAACTGCATCTCACGGAAGGGCGCAACACCGGTATGAAGAAGATCAAGGACTCCCTGATCAGGAACGGGTCGGAGATGCCCGTTTACGAGACCGACGAGAAGAGAAGATTCCTCAGGGTGACGATACCGGTACACGAGTCGTTCAGGGTCTCCGATGACAGAAACGGAAAGAAAGAAACAGCGAATGGCCGCCGGACCCCGGAGGACGTGAAGAAAGGGATAATCGAATACCTTCGGTACAACGGCTGCAGTCCTGCGGGAGAGATATCCAAGGCATTGGGATACAGGAGTATGACCAATATGTTCAGGAGATGTCTGAAAGAGCTCATGGAGGAGGGGGCCGTATCATATCTGTATCCCGAATCCCCGAACGATATGAGACAGAGGATATGTCTGAATGCTCGCTGAGGTCGAGGGCCATAGGGTCTTGTAGATAAGGCATACAAGGATGATATCCAGGCTGTCCGAGAAGGAACCGATATTCGAGACGATGGAATCAGATTCAAGGGATATTATGAACCGCGAGGATCATGGGGAAATGAGGGAGAAACTACTTGACATGGAGCCCCTGAAGGCAGATGATTTCTAACGTTTTATTCCCTAAACATGGGTGCGTTTCGGGATGTATGTGGAGAAGTCAGCGGCGCATCCTGGAATTCGATTGCAGGATCTCGTCATCTCCTACGGATACCGGACCCAGATCATCCAGGGCACGGATCAGGTCCGGGATATCATTCTCAACGGTTATCCAAGCACTTGCAAAATCCATGTGATGATACTGGTGGCTGGATATAACCCTGGAACCGATGACCTTCTTCTACGGTATGTTCGGGATTTCCCTTTCAAGCCTTAGGTCGATCCTTGAAGCGAACTCTCCAATCTGATCCAGACTGTACAGGACTGAATTCTGATATACTCTGTTGAGGACGAACTCGTCCCTCCCGCCGAAGGTCCTCTGGGCATCGAGGATATCGTCGCAGAAACGGCGGATCTGACCGAGAGCGAGTTCAACGTTCTCCTGATTACGGGAGGACACGGACCTCATCCTCCAGTATCCTTCTGTCGAATTCGCAATCGGTGAGACTTCTTCTGGTGACAACATCTACCGAGGAACCAAGCACTCTGGAGGATTCTTCTATGAACGCTCCGTAGTCGCCAAAAGAGAAATCTTCAGTGACGTCGATGAGTAGATCGTAATCGCTACAGTCGTCGAAGTCCCCCCTGGCCCTGGATCCGAAGAGAGATATGCCGGTGATCTTGTATTCATCTGCGATCGGGCGGAGCATCGTCGCCATCTCATCGAGTGAATATTGCTTTATGCCGTTCATTCGGATCACCTTATATCTTGTACGGTCGTCCTTTTGCCGATGTTCGTTCGTACGTCATAGGACGATTAAAAGATGACGGGCGAGAAGAAGAGGATGCGAAGGCATCATAATGTTTGGAGCTTAGTCACCAACACGCTGGTCACTAAGCTCAAAGACGTTTGATGTCATCTCTGCCGTAGCCTATTTTGATAGCGGGCGAGGATCTTGTTTGATTGTCAGGAGTCATGAAGATGCCTCCTGGG
>CALAVG010000269.1 GCA_937892275.1 uncultured Methanomicrobiales archaeon
AACTCGGTAAACTTGGGTATAAGTTTGTAACGGGTCAGGATTGCTTCTTTCTGGCCCGCCTCTCCCTCTCTTTTATGAGCTTATCTAGGTCAGAATCGGTGCTATACAGGAACATCCGGAGCTGTGCACCCAGTTCTCTGACGTCCTTTGGAAGAACGTGTCCTGCGACACTCTGGACGATTCTGCCCTTTCCAGAGTCTCGGAGAGACTCTTGGGAGAGGTGTTCGGTCTGAGCCTGTCCACATCTTCCAGTCTTTTCCAGCAGTGCCCGGCTTTGTTGAGCTCCCCTCTGCCTAGGCATTTTGTCATTACAAGCTCTACGATCTCTGGTAATCGTTCGGGAATGCGGATTTCAGGTCACCGAGGTACGGAGATATTACCTTGGAAAGGAACCTTGCGTTGCCGCTCTCCTTCATATCGGTCCCATCCGGATACAGCACGCCCCTATATCCGGAGATCTTCTTCCTCTATTGGTCTCCGGATCCCATTTGGTGGTCGCCCATTTCACTATGTGAATGTTTCCCCTCTTCTCAACTGTTAGTCCAGTCTTTCCTTCTGCGCGCTGTCTTTCAAGCCATTCTTTCGCCCAAGGTTCAGGCTCGTATCCTACATTATACCCAACATTACCGAGTTAGAGTTTTAAACTGATATAATCGATATAATAATTATATCATTTTGATATGATGGTTGGAACAATCATATATCCCACCATCCGACCTGATTATAGAGACATAGTATTCTGAAGAAAAGTCCCGGGGTGTTCCCCGGTGAGTTTCATTCCCTCTTCGCAGGGACGAGGAACTCGGCAATACCGAATCCTACCCTTCCCTCATAGGTGGTCTGCGATATGGTCTCGATGAGCATCATATCCTTGCTGCCCTGCATCGGTAACTGAGCGTGCTGCAGGATCTTTGCCTCGATCTTGTAAGCCTTACCGCTCTTACCGTTCATCATCATGATATAAGACGAAGGGATGCTGCCGTCGTAACCGATGTCGACATCGATCTTGACGATGGGGTCGTTGGAATCCTTAGTTCCGACGAATCCGGCATCCACGTCTCCCATCTGGGTGGACAGCTTGGTGGCGTTCCATCCCAGGTCGGTGCCGTAGACGGAGTTGAGCCAGAGCCACATCTTGGGGGAGCCCCAGTCACGGACTCCCTCGCTCTTGTCCCTCTCTCCTGTTGCCTCGACCTCGAACACATCGTTGCCGATCTTGATCGTTCCCTTCACGACACCGAACTGCTCGAAGTGCTCCGACGCCGTCTTGGATGACAGCTCCGCACCGTGTGCATCCACGCAATCGTGATAGTCCATCAGAGGGTTGACAGGAATCCAGTCGATATCCATTGAGGACATGATCGGCACAGGCTCTTTGGATACATCGAAAAGGGGTCCGTTGTATGTGAGCTTGTATCCGCCGTCCTTCTCCTCGAACTTCAGTCCGGAGCACTGCATGTGATGCTCATCGCATTTCTCGGTGTTCCTGATCCCGAATACGCCCTTCTTGCTCATGACGAAGAAGAACACGGATTTTTCGTCCCTGTTTGGCTTGTTACCTATGCGCATGAACGATGTGACACCGTTCTTGGGGTCGAACAGGTTGAAGTAATAGCTCTCGTTCCAATCAAGTTCCGCACTCATTTTGCTTCCTCCAATATGGCTACCTCACCTTTGCTTCCGTCCACGGAGACGAGGTCGCCCGTGTGCAACACCGTTGTCGCTGATTTGACGGCTGTGACTGCTGGGATCCTATATTCCCTTGATATGACCGCACCGTGGCACAGGATGCCTCCGGTCTCCGTGATGAGTCCTCCGAGCTTGGAGAACACAACGGTCCACCCGGGATCCGTGTTGCTGGTGACCAGTATCTCTCCCTTCTCTACCTGGCCCAGGTCCCTCACGTCCATGATGACACGGACCTTTCCACGGTAGGTTCCGGGACTGGACGCCGCACCGACGAGGACCTCCCCGTGGGAGAGGGGTTCGTCGTCGAAGTCCACACCGTTGAGCAGGAACTTAGGCGGGAGCCTGTCGCGGTACTTCATGAACTCCGCCTTCCTTGGGGCGATGATGTTCTTGATGTTGCCGATATCATCCCCTTTGAGGAGTGCGATCGCTTCAGTATCCTCGAGGAAGAATATGTCTTCGCGGTCGTCGATCAGTCCCTTCTCCTGCAGTCTCCTTCCCTGCTCAAGGAAGATGAGCCTGTTCTCCTTCGCCGTGGGCATGTGGTCGTTGATATTGCTCAGGAAGCCCGCGGGATCCCCGTAGGTAAAGTTGTCATAGGTTCCAATCACCAGCGCCCCCGAAGACCTCGAGCAGTTCAAGGCCTACACCGAGC